>JBBACU010000071.1:0-8593 GCA_041656815.1 Proteiniphilum sp. | reverse complement strand
AGGACCACGCGGCCGCTGCCATTGCCGCTGCCGGGGTGCCGGTATTTGCATGGAAGGGCGAGACGCTGGAGGAGTACTGGTGGTGCACCGAGATGGCCTTGCGGTTTCCCGATGGGAAAGGGCCGCACCTGATCGTGGACGATGGCGGGGATGCCTCGTTGCTGGTGCACATGGGGTATCGCGCCGAGGAGGATGCCTCCACGATAGATAGGAAAGGCTCGAATCGCGAAGAACAAGTGATCCTGGATACCCTGAACCGGATTTTGAAGGAGGACAACCAGCGGTGGCACCGGGCGGTGTCCGAGATGAAAGGGATCTCCGAAGAGACCACCACCGGGGTGCATCGCTTGTACCAGATGATGGAGCGTGGCGAGTTACTTGTTCCCGCTATAAACGTGAACGACTCGGTCACCAAATCGAAATTCGACAACCTGTACGGCTGCCGCGAGTCCCTCGCGGATGGCATCAAGCGGGCGACCGACGTGATGATTGCCGGCAAGGTGGTGGTCGTGCTGGGTTATGGCGATGTGGGCAAGGGGTGCGCTCAGTCGATGCGTTCTTACGGCGCGCGGGTGATCGTCACCGAGATCGATCCCATCTGTGCCTTGCAGGCGGCGATGGAGGGATTCGAGGTGACCACCATGGAGGAGGCGGTAAAAGAGGGCAACATCTTTGTTACCACTACCGGGAATCGCGACGTGATCAGGATAGAGCACATGGAGCAGATGAAGGATCAATCCATTGTTTGCAACATTGGCCATTTCGATAACGAGATACAGGTCGACAAGCTCGTTGCTTTTCCGGGTATCCAACACCTTACCATCAAGCCGCAGGTCGACAAATACACGTTCCCTGCCGGTAACTCCATTTTCTTGCTTGCCGAAGGCCGGTTGGTCAACCTGGGCTGTGCCACCGGACATCCCTCGTTCGTGATGAGTAATTCGTTCACGAATCAAACCCTCGCGCAGATCGAACTCTGGAAAAAGGAATACGCGATAGGAGTCTATCGCCTTCCGAAACAGTTGGACGAGGAGGTTGCCCGTTTGCACTTGGAACAGATTGGCGTGAAACTGACCATCCTCTCGCCCGGGCAAGCGGAGTATATAGGTGTATCGGTGAACGGGCCGTTCAAACCGGAGCATTACCGCTATTAAGTAATAACGGACAACCGTGGTTCTATCTCTTCAAAGCGAATACTTGCCGTTAGCGGATGTGCTTTAGTCCTGCTCTTGAATGAAAAGGGCAGCATGCTTATTTTTTCTACTTATGGGAAGGATATAGTAACTAAAGACTTAACCGAAACCGGCTAAAATCGCGGGTTTTTTCTCGGGTTAACATTTGCATAATTAAAATAAACCGTTTATCTTTGCACTCGCTTTTGGAAGAAAGCATCAGGTCGATTCGCTAGCTCAGCTGGTAGAGCACATCCCTTTTAAGGATGGGGTCCTGGGTTCGAGCCCCAGGCGAATCACTTAAATCAAGATCCTTGGTAATCGGTCGATTACCAAGGATTTTTTACATGAAAGGAATTATCTGTGGGATCAATAAACAATAACTTTTCATGTTATTTTGTCTACTCCTTTTTTATCACAGTTGTATACCTTATAGAAATTTTATACGATTAGCTAATTGAAGAAAATAGTCATTAGACCATATTTCCAATTCTTTAGGAATAACTATGCGAAATATGCTATATTATTTCCGTGTGAATTTAATATAGATAAAACTACATTATTAAAGCTATTTTGTCGTTATTATAGTTTTATCTATATTTGTATGATAAACGATGTAAGTTATGTATAGCGAATTATACGAGAAATCAGGAAGTGATATCATCAGGGAGCTCGGGAAGAAGTATAGCGACTATCGCAAAAGGATGGGATATACTCAAAAGGAAGTTTCGGAGAAATCCGGTTTGAGCATATTTACCATCAGTTCTTTCGAGAACGGCTCCTCCACCGGACTCACGTTGGCTTCATTTACCAAGTTGCTTCGGGCAATTGACAGTCTGGATGAAATCGAGAAACTGTTACCGGAATTGCCTGAGAGTCCACGGGCATTATTTAAAAAACAGAGTAGAAAGTAGGCTATGGAGACAAATGTAGTAAAAGTAAAATTATGGGGAATGGATGTCGCCTATCTTTCATGGGATAAAAAAGCGGGGGTTGCTGTTTTTGAATACGATCCTTCCTTTCTTGAACAAGGAATTGATATAGCACCATTAACCATGTCTATATATTCACCCCGAAGTCAAAAACAAATTCCATGGACAGGCAACAAAGATAAGTTGTATCAAGGACTTCCCCCGATGATCGCAGATTCTTTACCTGACAAATGGGGAAACTCTCTATTCCAGGCATGGTTACGTGATAATAATATTTCAACCAAGAAAACAAACCCGGTGGATCACCTCTCATTTATCGGCAGTCGGGCAATAGGAGCGTTAGAGTATGAGCCTGCACAAAAACTTGGTGACAATTCTGCTTTTTCGGTTGATGTACAAAGATTATATGAATTTGCAAAACAGGTGTTGAATGAACGGGAAACCACCGTGTTGAGTCAAGAGAATTCTATTCTGTGGCAGGATCTGGTGAAAATAAGTTCTTCTCCCGGCGGTAAACGGCCAAAGGCAATTGTCGCTTTGAATAAAGACACGGGAGATGTTATATCAGGTCAAGGGTTGATACCTGAAGGATTTCAGCACTATATTCTTAAATATGACGATAACTCGGTTTACCCCTTTGCTAAGTTGGAATATATCTATTATAAAATGGCATTAGACGGGGGGATTGATATGATGCCGTCAGAGTTACGAACATACGAGGGTATAACGCATTTCCTTACTCAAAGATTCGACCGTGATGGAAATGATAAAATACATCTGCAAACATTTGCCGCGATGTCTCCCGAAAGTGACAATTACGAGGATATTTTTGCAGTAATCAGACGGCTAAATCTGCCGTACGAAGATAGTAAACAACAATATCTGAGAATGGTATTTAATGTTATTGCTCGTAACGTGGATGACCACTCTAAGAACTTTTCGTTTTGCATGAATCATGAAGGTGTTTGGCGGCTATCACCGGCATACGATTTGACTTATAGTGTCGATTTAGCTGCTCCTGCATATTCCAACAGGCATTCATTGACCGTGAACGGTAAAAATGAGGGTATCACCCGCGGAGATTTAGAAACAGTTGCCCTGAATAACGATATTCAGGATTACAAATCACTAATTGATATGGTTGCAAACGGCATTGCCAAATTTGAAACCTATGCATTGGAGTTAGGTATTGATGAAGAGTTAATTAGAAATATCAAGACTGATTTTATTAATGTATAACTTGGTGCAAGGCGCAAGCATCTATATATAGATAGACTTTCACCTTGCACCAAGTTTAAAACACCCTGTCATCATAACTATGTAGGGTTTTCAACTCCTGTTTCTTGTTAAAAATAGGCACGGATAAATTTTGATGTACGTGAACTTATGCCTATCTTTGCACCCGCTAATGCGAATTTTATTCATTATAAAAAATTACTAAATGGCAACAAAATTACGTTTACAGAGGAGAGGTCGTAAGAATTACCCCTTCTACCAGATTATTGTTGCAGATAGCAGAGCACCACGAGATGGAAAGTGCATTGAGAGGATAGGTTCATACAATCCGAACACACATCCTGCTACGATCACTTTAGATTTCGAAAGAGCTTTGTATTGGCTGCAAACAGGGGCACAGCCCACTGACACCGTTCGCAATATTTTGTCGAACGAAGGTGTATTACTGAAAAAACATCTTTTAGGGGGTGTAGCGAAAGGCGCGTTTGATGAAGCTGAAGCTGAGAAAAGATTTGAGGCTTGGAAGGCCGAGAAACTGTCAGAAATACGTTCTATCAAATCGCAAGACGAGGAGAAGCAACGCGCGGAAGAGAAGGCACGCTTAGCGGCAGAGGCTGAAGTGAACAAGGCAAAGAGCGAAGCCCTTGCCAAGAAGCGGGCCGAAGAGGAAGCCGCGAACGCGCCGGAACCGGTGGCCGAGGAAGCTCCCGAGGTAGAAGCCCCGGAAGTTGAGGAGGTAGCGGAGACGCCGGCTAAGGAAGAAGCTCCTGCTGTTGAAGAGAAGGCTGAGCCTGCTGCTGAAGAAGCATCGGTGGAAGAGGAACCCGCTGCTGTGGAAGAAAAAGCAGAGGAAGCTCCGGCTATTGAAGAAAAACCGGCTGAAGAGGAAAAGCCAGTTTCAGAAGAGACGAAAGACGAAAGCGCCGAGTAAGAGAAAGGCGTTTACAGATATAGTAAGAGGGTGTTTCACGGTTGTGATTCACCCTCTGCTAATTTTGGAGATATTTTTACTCGCTGAGGATATTCCAAAAGCTTTCAGGAAGGTGGATGTTTGGGATATCCTTGGCTCGTGCAAACAGGGGAGCGATCTCGCTGTCGTGGAAGCCCGCGATCCCGCAGCCCACGCGTGTTACTAGGAAAATAAGTTCAGGGCGGGACATCGCGAAGTGAATAAATTCATCCACGTACGGTTGAATCTCCTCCACGCCCCCATGCATGGTTGGGATGCCATACGATTGTCCTTGCAAGCCGGTTCCTTGGCCCCATATCGCGCCAAATTTTTCACGTGCGGTTCGGGCTGCTCCTCCCCCGTGTTCACCTTCCAGGTTACTGCCAAACACGAATATCTCGTTTTCTTTCAGATCGGAAATATAATCGGGTGTAACTCGTTTATTCATACTCATAACGCGTGTGAATTAAAAAGTAAATAACAATTCTACCGTTATCTTATCGGAATCCATCTCATCGTTCGCGAAGATAGGCAATGTATTCTTCACGAAATACCATTCATAGTCGACCCGGAGCACCGATGAAAAACGTTCTTGATCAAACCCGAGCCCGATGCCGGCGGTCAATCTCTTCACGTCGAACCCATCTCCTCCCGATGTTTCATCGATCGCATCCCACCTCAGGGCAGGCTGCACGTATTCAAAGAACTTTGTTTTGATGGGTAGCACATACGCTCCTTGTATATAGTAGGCGAGCAGGTCGCTATTGTTTTCGGTCCGGCTATCTTTTTTCATTACCTCCGTTTCCACTTTCCAATTATCGCTTTGGTAACGCAGGTCGGCACCGTAGAACAAGAAATGGGTTGTCTCATCGTTGGGGTAGTTATAGGCTTTGGTGGAAAACCGCAGGCCTTGCATGCTCCCGATTGTAACGCGCCCGCCGTAGGACATGTCTTTTTTCCAAACCGGATTATTGATCGCGTTCCCATTGTACAGGCCGAATTCTAATCGAGTAGGAACCGTGCCCAAGCCAAAATCGTATCGTGTTAGTATCCCCAAGTCCCTGGTACTTAAAAAGTATTTCCCCAAGAAAGCGCGATTGGCAAACATCATCTCGCTGGGGCTCACGATGTAGGAGTTAAACAGCGGGATACTGGTCTGTCCCAACGTGAAGGAAAGCCCTTTCACGGGCTTCAGCGTGCCGCTTAAATCAAGTACCTTGAATTGTCCCTCGTCGCTTAATTCCACCTGCACCCGGTAAGCGTAGATGCTTTGGATATCCCCGGAGATGCCCACGCGTGAATTCCTAACCGAGAAGCGAGACATCCTGGTATCGGAAGCGTGTTCAAATTTATTCTTTAACGTACCATCTACTTTGATGGTATACGAAGCTGTTGAGTCACTCTCTTGGCTACGGGCCGTGGAGAAAATAAAAGCAAATAAGAGAAGAAGTGTAAAATGTAAAAATTTTGTTTGCATCAAAATAGGTGATATAGTTTGTTGTTTGATTTATCGTTAGTCATCAATTTACAAAAAATTGTTCAAACCCGGGAGAGTATTCCACCCCGTAACTCCCTTCGTCATTCTCGTAAATAAAATAATAGTGTAGCCCCGGTAGTTCGTTTGCCACATTTATTGATTGCTCCAATCCCATGGTCATGAAGGCCGTGGCATATGCGTCGGCAGTCATGCAATCATCGGCAATGACGGTTGCTCCCAAGATATTTTGTCGCGAGGGATACCCGGTATGAGGGTCGATCGTGTGGGCGTATTTTTTCCCCTCCTTGATATAGAAATTGCGATAGTTGCCCGACGTGGCGAGCGATTTATCACAAAGTGACAGGATCACTTGCAGGTCGTGGATCATGCCGGTGTCGTCATCGATTGGTTTATCGATCCCGATACGCCAACACGTTCCTTTATCGTTCACCCCTTTTGCCGAGATCTCCCCGCCAATTTCTACCATGTAATGCTCGATTCCATGCCGCGCGAGGAGGTCGGCAATAATATCGCACGCGTATCCCTTGGCGATGGCGGAAGTGTTTATTTGCACCCTCGGATCGGTTTTACGGATGTTCCCTTCCGCATCGAGGGCTATTTTCTCGTAGCCCACGAACTCTTTCAGGCTATCGATCATCTCCGGGGTAACATTATCTATGTTCCGGAAGCCAAAGCCCCACGCGTTGATGAGTGGCGAGACGGTGATATCGAATTTACCCCCGCTCTTTCTCGATACCTCTTCCGATTTTCGGAATACGTTCAAGAAAAGGGTATCGAGTTCCACCGGCTCGTTCCGGTTTACTTTCGTGATGATGGAGTTCTCCAGGAACGGGTTCAAGGACAGGTCGAATTCATGGAGTACTGTTTCGATCTCACCCTTAAGCGAGCGGCTGTACGCGTATTTTATGTTGTATCCCGTGGCAAAAATCTCTCCTTGATCTTGAAAATAGACCCAGTTCTCCTTTCTGTTTCCCTGATTACAAGAAACGATAAAGACCATCCCCAACAGTAGAAGGGTATTGCTTACCATTCTGATTCGCTCTATTCCATCGTTATTTCTCATCGATCGCCTTATTTTAAATCCTCTTCTATTTCTCAATCGGATCTCGTCTTTTTTAAAATTCCTCTTCGATCCGGTAATAATTCCTTTCGGGCGCGTTTCTCGTGATTAACTCTCCCAAGAACCCGGCAAGGAACAGGAGTGTTCCTAAAATCATCGTCGTGAGCGATATATAAAAATAGGGTGATTCTGTGACTAGCCGGTACGGGTTACCATGCTTCATATCGTATAACTTGATGACTCCCACTAAAATAATAGCTATCAGTCCCAGCAAGAACATCACGCTTCCCCAAAGGCCAAAGAAGTGCATGGGTTTCTTACCGAACCGGTTCAGGAACCAGAGCGTCATCAGATCAAGGTACCCGTTCACGAACCGGCTTGCCCCGAACTTGCTTTTCCCGTACTTGCGCGGTTGGTGTTGTACCACCTTTTCGCCGATGCGGGTGAACCCCGCGTTTTTGGCCAGTACCGGTATATAACGGTGCATGTCGTTATACACCTCTATGCTTTTTGCCAGTGATCCGCGGTATGCTTTCAAGCCGCAATTGAAATCATGTATTTTTATGCCGGAGACTTTCCGGGCGGTGGCGTTGAACAGCTTGGAAGGTAGGTTTTTAGTCAATTTGTCGTCGTACCGCTTCTTTTTCCATCCCGAAACCAAGTCGTATTTCTCTTCTTGTATCATCCGGTAAAGCTCCGGTATCTCGTCAGGGCTGTCCTGCAAGTCTGCATCCATGGTGATAATTACCTCGCCTTTGGCTTTTTGGAAGGCGCAATGCAGCGCGGGCGATTTCCCATAATTTCTGCGGAATTTAATTGCTTTCACGTGGTCCGATCCGTTTTTCAGCTGTTTAATAACTTCCCATGATCCGTCGGTGCTTCCATCGTCCACGAAGATGACCTCGTATGAATAGCCATTCTCCTGCATTACCCGTTTTATCCAATCGTGTAGTTCTTTAATCGACTCTTCTTCGTTTAACAGCGGTATGACAACTGATATATCCATGAGTGGTATAAATAAAGTTTAGTTCTTTTGACGGGGCTTGTGTCGAAGCGCGAACGGGACCACCATCAAGGAGAGTACCAGTCCCAAGAACACGTTTGCCATGATCACGTTACTGAAAATATAGGAGAACGGGTCGGGGAGGGGCTGTTCTGCCAGTTGGGCCGTTAATGTTTTGCTTAACTCGAAGGCTTGTGCCAACTCCACCATGTTCTCGTACAAGTTGGCAATAAAAACGGGGTCAATCCAACGTACGTGAATAAACACCACCAACGCTTCCAGTATAGAAGCGAAGAAGAACAGCAGTACCGAAAACCGGACACCTTGCCAATAACGCATTTGGTTATTCATTCGCGAGGTATTGTACTTTGCCAAGAGATAAAAAAGGAGTATTGGCGTGCCAAGGCCCAGCATAGATCCCACGATGTTTATGGCGGGGTGGGCCGCTCCAAAAATCACGAACAGGTACTTGAAGACCCAGAAAATTCCCAACAATAACCCGGCCTTCATCGCGTAATCCAACAGCTGACCTTTATTTTCTTCCTCTAATTTCATATTCCCTGCAAAGATACAAGATTTTCTTTTTAGAACCGTTGGAGCTGGTGAAATAAGCAAGAAGTGGGCCCGTTCAACCGCAAGGTTTGCAAAGTTGTATAAAAAAGTGCGGCTTTATTCAAAATTTATTGAACAATTTTAACCGAAATTCATTATAATAGCTGTCGAAGTTTGAGTTTCACGGGCAT
>JBBACU010000070.1:0-8873 GCA_041656815.1 Proteiniphilum sp. | reverse complement strand
TTAAACGCGTTAGAACAGGCACTGGGAATCAAGGACCGTTTCCCGGGCTCGAGGGTTACACTGTTGACCATGGGGCCGGGACGTGCCGCCGATATCTTGCGCGAAGGGTTGTTCCGCGGCGCGGACGACGGGGTATTGCTGACCGACCGGGCATTCGCCGGGGCCGATACGCTGGCTACTTCCTACGCGCTGGCAATGGCTATCCGTAAGATTGGCGCTTACGACGTCATCTTGGCCGGGAGACAGGCCATTGACGGCGATACCGCGCAAGTGGGCCCCCAAGTGGCCGAAAAACTCGGAATCCCGCAAGTTACTTACGCGGAGAGCATCGAAAAAATTAAAGAAGGTAAGATCACCGTGAAGCGACGCCTCGATAACGGGGTGGAAGTGGTGGAATCCCCGCTCCCCGTGGTGATTACAGTGAATGGATCGGCACGCCAGTGTCGCCCGCGTAACGCCAAGCTGCTGATGAAGTACAAGCACGCGAAAACGGTGACCGAGCGGCAAGTGCAAAACCTCGATTACATCGATATATACAGCAGCCGCCCCTACCTGAACCTGACCGAGTGGAGCGTGGAAGACGTGGAAGCCGATAAAGAGCAATGCGGCTTATCCGGTTCGCCTACCAAAGTGAAAAAGATCGAGAACGTGGTGTTCCAAGCCAAGGAGAGCAAGCGGCTTACCGACGACGACTTCGATATCGAGGAGTTGATGAAGGAACTAATCGAGAGTCATACCATAGGATAAAAAATCAAAATTGAACTGTTTCCCTGGCAAGAGAAACCCGGTACACAACCTATATCGGTATTCTTGAAAATGGAGAGGGTTTAATTTAATAATAACCAATAAATGAACAACTTATTTGTCTATTTAGAAATAGAAGAGGGCACCGTGGCCGAAGTGAGCTTGGAACTGCTAACCAAAGGACGTTCGCTGGCCAATCAACTGGGGTGCCGGTTAGAAGCGGTGGCCGCCGGCAGCAATGTAGACGGCGTGGATAAACAGGTATTCCCGTACGGGGTGGACGTGTTGCACCTTTTCAAGGACGACCGCCTGTCGCCTTACACCACGCTGCCCCATACCTCGCTCATGGTAGAGCTGTTCAAGAAAGAACAGCCGGTGATTTGCCTCATGGGGGCCACGATCATCGGCCGGGACCTCGGGCCCAGGGTCTCCTCGGCCTTGGGGAGCGGGCTGACGGCCGATTGCACGTCATTGGAGATCGGTGACCACGAGGACCGGAAAGCGAAAAAGGTGTACGAAAACCTGCTTTACCAGATACGCCCTGCCTTTGGAGGCAATATCGTGGCGTGGATCATTAACCCGGACCAACGCCCCCAGATGGCCACGGTGCGCGAAGGGGTGATGAAGAAGGAGGTCTTTGATCCCTATTACAAGGGAGAGACCGTGGAACATACGGTGAGCGATTACGTGAAAGAGGAGGACTTCGTGGTCTCCATTCTGGATCGGCACATCGAAAAGTCGAAAGTGAATATCAAGAACTCGCCCATCATCATTTCGGGTGGCTACGGGGTAGGCTCGAAAGAGAACTTCGACCTGCTCTATAAACTGGCCGACGTGCTGGGTGCCGAAGTGGGTGCTTCCCGTGCGGCAGTAGACGCGGGATACGTGGAGCACGAGCGGCAGGTTGGGCAAACCGGGATTACCGTGCGCCCAAAGGTATATATCGCCTGTGGTATATCGGGACAGATCCAGCACATCGCGGGGATGCAGGATAGCTCCATCATCATCTCCATCAATAGCGATCCCAATGCTCCCATCAACGCTATTGCCGACTACGTGATTACCGGCGAAGTGGAGAAGGTGATTCCCAAGATGATCAAGTATTACAAGAAGAACACGAAATAAAAAACAGGGAACAACGAGAAGGCGTGACCTTGCCTTTTCGTCCTTTAAAAAATAGAAAAAATGGCAAACTTTTATACAGATACACCGCAATTTCAACACTACCTCCAGCACCCGCTGATGAAGCGTATCGTGGAGTTGAAAGAGAGAAATTACGCGGACCAAGAGAGTTACGATCATGCGCCGATGGATTTCGAGGACGCCATGGATAGCTACGACAAGGTGCTGGAAGTGGTAGGCGAGATCTGCGGCGAGATCATCGAGCCGAACGCCGAGAGCGTGGACCATACCGGCCCCACGGTGAAAAACGGGCGGGTAACCTACGCGTCGCCTACCCAAGAGAACCTCGACGTGCTCAACAAAGCAGAGCTGATGGGGATGGGATTGGCCCGTAAATACGGAGGACTCAACTTCCCGATGGTACCGTACATGATGTGTGCCGATATCGTGAGCCGCTCCGACGCGAGCTTCCAGAATATCTGGATGCTACAGGATTGCGCCGAAACCATCTACGAGTTCGCCACCGAAGAACAACGCGAGAAGTACCTTCCCCGCGTGGTGAAAGGCGAAACCATGTCGATGGACCTCACCGAACCCGACGCGGGGTCAGACCTGCAGGCGGTGATGCTGAAAGCAACGTACAACGAGAAGGAAGATCAATGGTACCTCAACGGGGTGAAGCGGTTTATCACCAACGGGGATGCAGACATCCACCTGGTGCTGGCCCGTTCGGAAGAGGGTACCAAGGATGCCCGCGGCTTGTCGATGTTTGTCTACGACAAAAATAACGGCGGGGTCAACGTGCGCCGCATCGAGAACAAGATGGGGATCAAGGGAGCGCCCACCTGCGAATTGGTTTATAAAGACGCGAAGGCAGAGCTGGTCGGTTCTCGCCGGATGGGGTTGATCAAGTACGTGATGTCGCTTATGAACGGCGCGCGTTTGGGCATCATGGCCCAGTCGGTAGGAATCTCCGAAGCAGCTACCCGGGAGGCGTATGAATACGCGTTAGAGCGTCGCCAGTTCGGCAAAGCCATCATCGAGTTCCCGCCGGTATACGAGATGCTGGCCACCATGCGTGCCAAGACCGACGCGTCGCGTTCGTTGCTCTACGAGACCTGTCGTTTCGTGGACATGTATAAAACGCTGGAAGACATTGCTCGCGAGCGCAAGCTTACTCCTGAGGAGAGGACAGAGATGAAGTACTACTCTCGCTTGGCCGATGCCTTCACCCCGTTGGGCAAGGGGATGAGCAGCGAGTATGCCAACGAGAACGCGTACGACTCCATCCAGATCCACGGCGGCTCTGGCTATATGAAGGATTACAAGTGCGAGCGGCTCTACCGCGATGCCCGCATCACCAATATTTACGAAGGGACTACCCAACTGCAGGTGGTGGCCGCCATCCGGCACGTCACCACGGGATCTTACCTGCAACGCATCAAGGAGTACGAGGCGATGCCCGTGGTTCCCGAGCTGGAGTCGCTTAAGAATACCCTCGCGAAGATGACGGAGATGTACGAGAAAATGGCCGGGGTTGTTACCGCTCCCAAGGACGAGGACTACCTTGATTTCCATGCGCGTCGATTGGTGGAGAGCGCCGGTCACGTGATCATGGGACACCTTTTGTTGCAAGATGCCAACAAGAGCCCCGAACTATTCCGCCGGAGTGCCGAGGTGTATATCCATTACGGCAGGGTAGAAGTGGATAAGAATTACCAGTTCATCACCCAATCCCGCGTGGAAGACATGGCGTACTACAAACCGGTCTTGAGCGAGTAAGAAGTATACTATTTCGAGATCATAAAAAGCGGGGGAATTTACTATCTCCCGCTTTTTTACTACGCGAAGTTGAATTCATTCCTCGATGAATTCAGCAATCAAGTTGACTAAACCTTTTTTGAGGGGTAGGGCAGGATTATTATAGGTTTGGGCGTTTTTCTGCATGTCCATCTCCGACTCTTTCAAGACGTGATTCATTCCTTCGAGGAGATGCATCTTTGCCTGTTTATTGGCTTCAGCCAGCTTTTCCGCCTCGGTAACGGGGACTTGGATATCGGTGGTGCCTTGCAGGACCAACACCGGTTTATTCAGTTTGGCAATCTCTTCACACGGGTCGTACTTGAGCCACGAGATCATGTAGGGCTGAACGCTCGGCCGGAAAAGCATTTGCAGCATCTGTGGTACATCTTCGATGGTCTCTCCATTTTCCAACTTTTCAATGAAGGGCGATGCCAGTTCTAATGCCATCGGCGACTGTGCCTTTAGCTGATCCCGTAGTATTTCTCCCGCCGGGCTTCCGGGGCCGGCGATTGAAATGAATTTATCCACCTCTTTCTTTCGGGCAGCAATCATACCGATCAAGGAACCCTCGCTGTGCCCGAGGATACAAATTTCAGAAAATCTTCCATCTTTCTTGAGCCAATCAACCCATCCTTCCGCATCGTCCACGTAGGTCTCGAAGCGTAAGTCACTCTCTTTTGGTCCGGCACTCTTGCTTTCCGCGATGCCTCGCTTATCGTACCTCAGCGAGGCAATCCCCTTCTCCGATAATCCCTCGGCAAGCATCTTCAAGGAATTGTTTGTCATCATGGGGTTGTTGCCATTTCTATCGGTAGGCCCCGATCCGGAAATAATCAGTACCACGGGCACTTTCTTGCTCGTGGCCGGGTATAATAACGTTCCTTCTATTTTACCCGTCCCTGTATCAAGTGTGGCTGAACCATCCGTGATTTGAGCGAATACACCTCCTGTTAATAGTAACAGGAGGGTAACAATGGATACTCTCATATTATTTAGAATGTATTATATCGTGGGCAGTGTATTACAATATTTCACGGAGTGCTTCAATGTTTCCCGGGGAGGCAGTCTGTTTCCCTTCCACGGTATAGAGAGATGCAATACGGTCCGCGTAGGTTTCGTATACCTTGTGCTTCACGATCTTCAGGGTAGAGTTCACCAGCCCGTTTTGTTCGGAGAACGGCTCTTCTATCACGGCAAAGGCCGAGGGAATCCACCGATGGGGAAAGAGCTCCTCGTGCTTTCCTCCTTTGCGGTACTCGTTGAGCGCGCTCTCGATCAGGAGAGCGGCTTGCTCCGGGGTCGTGTTCTGCTTTTTGAGTTCCGTCACGTTGGGCACGATCAGCGCGGTGGTGTAGGGGCTTTGGTTGTTGTACAGCACGCATTGGTCGATATAGGGCGAGGTAGCGATGATCGACTCCTCGATTCCCTCGGGGGAGAACTTCTCTCCGTCGTCGCTAATGAGTAGTGACTTGGTGCGTCCTAACACGTAAAGGTAACCGTCCATGTCAAGGTAGCCCATGTCGCCCGTCCGAAGCCAGCCGTCCACGATGGTTTCTGCTGTCGCCTCCGGGTTTTTCCAATACCCTTTCATCACGTTCCCCCCGCGGATGATAATCTCGCCCTTTTGGCCGGTGGGCAGCTCTTTCAGGTTATCGTCCACTATTTTGATATCCATCCGGGGCATCGGCTTGCCCGATGATCCCAGTTTATGTTCGTATTGGGTATTTGCCGAGATAATGGGAGTAGCTTCCGACAGGCCGTATCCCTGGTACATGGGGATACCGATCGCGTAAAAAAAGCGTTGCAGCTCGATGTCGAGCAGTGCCCCGCCGCCGATGAAATAATCGAGGTTGCTGGCAAACGATTGCCGTATCTTCGAAAAGATCAGCTTATCGTAAATGCTCAGCATTAAACGGCCTCTCCCGCCTTTATTATATCCTTCTTTGTTATACGCGTAAGCCGTTTTGAGGGCTCTTTTAAAGAGCTTGGCGGTGAATGCTCCTTTTTTCTCGATCTCCGCTTCAATGCTCTTCCGGAAGTTGGCGGCCAGAGCCGGGACGCTCATTAAGACGTGCGGGTTGATGGCTTTCAGGCTTTTGGGGACATTCCGCAGGACCTCCATGGGGGATTTTCCCATGGCGACGGAAGCGATGGATGCCCCGGATTTCATGAACGCGTAGATGCCCGCCGTGTGCCCGAACGAGTGGTCCCACGGTAGTATCAGTAGGGTCCGGTAGTGGGCAGGCAAGCCCCGGAGATGGTCTATTGCTTGTTCCGCGTTGCAGACGTAGTTCCAATGGGTAAGCATGATTCCCTTGGGATTGGCGGTAGTACCGGAGGTATAGGATATATTGGCCAGCGAATCGGGTTTCACCGTGTCCATTCGCTCTTTCAAGGCAGAAGGGTCTGTCGCCATCAATTTTCTCCCTTCCTCCAAAACCGTTTCAAACAGTCGCTCGTCATCTTCCAAGGAGTCTTCCGGATCGAGCAAGATATAGTGTTTCACCGTGGCGAATGATTCTTTCATCGGACGCAGTTTGGCAATCTGTTGATCTGACGCGAGCACCGCCACACATTCGGAGTGATTGATTCGGAAGCCTAACTCCTGTTCGGTTTGCAACTTCACGGAGAGGGGCACGCAGACTGCGCCGGCATGCAGAATCCCCAGTTCGCCGATCACCCAGTAGTTCTTCCCTTCGGAGATAAGCGCCACGCTGTCGCCCGCTCTAATACCCATCGCGATTAACCCGGCGGCGAATTGCATGGATTTCTCCCGGACTTGTTGGTAGGTCAGGTGGCTGTATTCTGTTCCTTTTCTTGCTTCATAAAGATAGGGACGATCCCCGAATTTTTCGACGGACTCGTTCAAAAAATCCAAAATGGTTCTCTTGTTCATCTATTTTCTGTTATTAATTGCTTTGGGTTGTATTAACTTGTCGACTTTTATTATTATAGTGTATCGTGTTCAATGTGTTACCATCCTGTTCTCCGTTTCAATACCCCGCGTCTCGTGTTTCATACTTCACGTTCGGGGCATTATCTTCCCCCCGGACGGAAGAGCAGTTCCAGTTTTGGTTGTGGACGCATTTTCCCGGAAAACATATCGCGCGCCCAAATCATTCCTCCTTCGACCCCCATTGTCGGTTTAAACCAGTACTCCACGGACCCTCCATAATAAGGTGTATTCATCATCGGCATCATCGGTGCATTTGGCTGGTTATTGCGCTGCATCACCGGCATCCCGCCGTACGCGTTCAGGTACCAATCGTCCGAGAGGCGGTAACGTCCGTGGAGATCCATCATCACGGCCGATTGATTCAAACCGAAACCATTGCGGGCCGTTTTCAAATAGGTTAATCCCCCGTCTACCGAGAAGTCGGGGCTCACCATGTAGCGCGCGTTCATGCCCGCGTTCCAATAGGGGAGGACCCCGAAATTGGAATTGTACCCGCCGCTTACCCCCACGTTTAACAGGGGGGTGACCGCGTAGTTTGCACCCGCGTTCAGGATATAGTAATTGGCTTTGCCAAAATAGGGCGTTTCAACCAGGCCTAACGTGGCAGAGGAATACATGAGCAGGTTGGGAGCAGGCATCATGGACGCGATCGCGGTGCGGCTTTTTGAATTGATGAAATCGGAGGAGGCACCCTCCCATTGGATAGGTGGGAATCTCGTGTCGTCCACGCGCGCGGGCGAGAGCGTGTGGCGTTGATAAGGAGTGAACTGGGGTAACAAGTTCTCGGCAGGGTTCAAACGCGGCAACCTCAACGGTAAGGCGAGCGACCGGGTAGAGTCGGTTGGCGGCTCCGAGAATCGTAACCTCAAACTGTCGCTCTTCGACGGCAACTCCTGTGCCTCGCTTATCGCGTTTGCCAGAAAAAAGGAAATCAGTAAGAACCACAAAAAACGTTTCATAGGCTTAGGGAGTTAGCAGCATCATACGTGAAAAGCAAAGGTACTAAAACTTTTAATAATACCTTACTCAAGTTTCGCTTGTGACGTATCTACAGCATATCAGATCACGCCTATTTCATCGGACGGGTGCCCACGAAATAGTTATAGGTCTTATATTTAGCTGTAAAATCACTTGCAAGGCTCGATACCTTACTATATCCTGCTCCCTTTAAATCTTGTTTTAACACTTTTTGCTTGGTGATTTCCCAAGTTTTATTTTTCTTTGTTCACAAAGGTTAGGCTATTTCTACGTTCGATGTCACTTGAGGCGGGTTGATTCTCGTTTGTCATCGTGAGATAACCAACTGATAATGAAAATACAAACACTAAATTAATTGCCTATACGTCCTCTTTACTCGACTAAATTAACATAACTATTTAAGAAGTAAAGCAATGGATACTTTTTACACGATGACCGACGAGGAGTTGGTCGTCTCGTATGCTTGTGGCAATAATGAGGCGTTTGAAGAATTGTTAGGGAGGCATCAGCAGTCCCTTTATACCTACATCTTTTTTACCGTGCGCGACAACGGCATCGCGGACGATATCTTCCAAGATACTTTCATCAAAGCCATCACCACCATCCAACAGGGGAAATACATCGAGTCGGGTAAATTCAAAGCATGGATCACCCGGATTGCCCATAACTTGATAATCGATCATTTCCGACAAAAAAAGAGTGAAAATACCATTTCCAATGACCATTACGAGATGGATCTTTTCAATAACCCGTCGCTATGCGAGGATACCGTCGAGACCCAAATGGTGAAGGCACAGGTGTTCAGCGACGTGAAGAGGTTGATGAATAGCCTTCCCGACATCCAGCGTGAGGTAGTAGAGATGCGATATTACAAGGATTTAAGTTTCAAGGAGATCGCTGATGTCACTGGGGTGAGCATTAATACCGCGCTCGGGCGGATGCGGTACGCGATCCTCAACATGCGGAAAATGGCTGCCAAGCATGATATGGCGTTGGCGTTGAATTGACCTGTTTCGGTTGACTCTCTATTGAAGCCGTGCCATACAAAAAAAGCCCCGGGGAACCGGGGCTTCTGTGTGGTAGGAGTTCAAATCGTTCTGTACGTTCGCGTGCAGAAGTCGAAATCGCGTTCAATGGAATACGAGAATCTTGATAAAACCAGTAGAAGTTAAAAACAGGTGTTTTATGTCTGTCGTTGGTTACTACAGGCCAATACTTCAGAATGCGGATACTTCAAAAAACGTCTAAAACAGTGTTTGAGGCTGTTGAA
>JBBACU010000069.1:0-8970 GCA_041656815.1 Proteiniphilum sp. | reverse complement strand
CATGTAGCCGTAACGAGGAATAAATAGCACGTTGATGAGTATAGTGATGCCAAACCCGAAGAGCGACATGTAGGCACCCCACCTCGTTTGATCGGTCAGTTTATACCAGAGCGACAGGTTGAAATACACCCCGAAGAAAAGCTCCCCCAAGAGCACGATGGGTACCACCTTGAGTCCCACGTGAAACCGTTCCGGGATCAGGTACTTGATGATATCAATATACCCGGTGGTGAGAAGAAAGATAAGCAGCCCCAATAAGATAAAATACCGGGTCGCGTCGCTGAACGGTTGGCGGTCGTCTGCCGCGTGCTTGTTACGCGCGAAGATAAACGGCTCGAAGGCATACCGGAATGCTTGGGTGAACATCACCATGATCACGGCGATCTTGAAATTCTGACCGTAAATGCCCAACTCGCGAAACGCGTTGGCCTTCTCGGGGTCAGCATCGGGGTAGAGCCACGGGAAGATAATTTTATCCACCGTCTGGTTCAAGATGCCGGCCACTCCCAGGATCAAGATGGGAAACGAGTATTTCAACATCTTCCGGAGCAGGGCCTTGTCGAACGTGAACTTGATCCGAAGCTCCGGCGACACCATCAGGAACTGGATCACCGAGGCGGTAAGGTTCGAGATCAGGATGTAATCGATGCCATTGTCGAGCGTGAACCACGAGAAAGCGTCCGGGAACCGGGATTGCAACCAAGGACACGCTAAAAAGAAAAAGAGGTTGAAAAGGATGGTGAGCAGCACGTTCGCGATCTTGATTACCGCGAACCGAATGGGACGCTGCTTGAACCGCAAGTTGGCAAACGGGATGGAACCCAGCACGTCGAAGCAGAGGATCACCACCATCATGAGCAGGTAGTGCGGCTTCATGGCGGTCCCCCCCAACGCGAACGCGGCCGGCTTGAGGATGGCAAGCGAAGCGACAAAGAAGAGTAACGTGGTGGAGGCGATGCTGATAAAGGTGGTAGAGAACACCTTCACCGGGTCTTTCTCCTTGTTTGCGTACCGGAAGAAGCCTGTCTCCATGCCATAAGTGAGAATCACCTGCAGAAGTGCCACCCAGGCATAGAAGTTGGTCAGCACCCCGATATCTTTTACCTCGGGGAGGGCAAACGCCCAGTAGAGTGACAACAGCCAGCTAAGAAGGCGGGGAAGAACGCTCCCTATCCCGTAGAAGAGGGTCTCCTTTGCCAATGTTTTCATCCCGCCTGTCATCTTATCTGTAAAAGTTTTTGAAGATTGGTTGCACGATCAAGGTGCAAATGTACAATTATTCTGCGGAGGAAGGGCTCCCCGCCCCGCTCAATTATTTATCTTTAAGAAGAATGATTGTCAAAATATCGAAAAAAACCGTTTACTTTGCAACTTGAAACAATAAAGTAATTCATTAATTTTTTAGCGTGTTCGATGGGGTCACGTTTGAGGGTCCCCGGCGTGCATTTTAACGACTATGGTACAGGACGACGTTTTCAAGAAACTGATATCGCATTGCAAGGAGTATGGTTTTGTTTTTCCCTCGAGCGAGATTTACGACGGGTTAGGCGCCGTGTATGATTACGGCCAAATGGGCGTGGAGCTCAAGAACAACCTCAAGAAATACTGGTGGGACAGCATGGTGCTGTTGCACGAGAACATTGTAGGGATTGACTCTGCCATCTTTATGCACCCCACCATCTGGAAAGCGTCGGGACACGTGGATGCCTTCAACGACCCGCTCATCGATAACCGCGACAGCAAGAAACGGTATCGTGCCGATGTGTTGATCGAGGAGCACCTGGCCAAGCTGGACGATAAAGTCAACAAGGAGGTGGAGAAAGCCGCCAAGCGGTTTGGTGAGAAGTTCGACGAGCAGATGTATCGCGAGACCAATCCGAGGGTGTTGAAATACCAAGAGGACAGGAACGAGGTTCATGCCCGGTTTGCCAAGGCGCTAAACGATAACGACCTGAACGAGCTGCGACAGATTATCGTGGATTGCGAGATTGTCTGCCCGGTAAGCGGATCGCGCGACTGGACCGAGGTGCGCCAATTCAACCTGATGTTCTCCACCGAGATGGGAGCCACGGCCGACGGGGCACTCAAAGTGTACCTGCGGCCCGAGAGCGCGCAGGGTATCTTCGTGAATTTCCTGAATGTGCAGAAGACCGGCCGCATGAAAATTCCTTTCGGGATTGCACAGATCGGGAAAGCATTCCGTAACGAGATCGTGGCCCGCCAGTTCATCTTCCGGATGCGCGAGTTCGAGCAGATGGAGATGCAGTTTTTCGTGGTGCCGGGTGAAGAGCTGGAATGGTTTGAACACTGGAAACAGGTGCGGATGAAGTGGCACCAAGCCTTGGGCTTCGGCGCGGATAAGTACCGTTTTCACGACCACGACAAGCTGGCGCATTACGCCAACGCGGCCACCGACATCGAGTACGAAATGCCGTTCGGCTTTAAAGAGGTGGAAGGAATTCACTCCCGCACCGGGTTCGACTTGAGCCAGCACGAGAAATTCTCCGGCAAGAAGATGCAGTACTACGACCCCGAGCTTGGCAAATCGTACATCCCATACGTCGTGGAGACCTCGATCGGCCTCGATCGGATGTTCCTTTCGGTGATGGCTGCTTCCTACCAAGAAGAGACCCTTGAAGGGGGAGAAACTCGCGTATTGTTGAAGCTACCCCCTGCCCTCGCCCCGGTGAAGTTGGCGGTACTGCCGTTGGTACGGAAAGACGGGTTACCCGAAAAAGCCCGGGAGATCATGGACGACCTAAAGTTCAATTTCTCCTGCCGCTACGACGAGAAAGACAGCATCGGCAAGCGCTACCGCCGCCAAGACGCCATCGGCACCCCTTTCTGCGCGACCATCGATCATCAGACACTCGAGGACAACACGGTCACCATCCGGTTCCGCGACACCATGGAGCAGGAGAGGGTCACCATCGACGCGCTGCAAGGTATTATCGCCGAGAAGACCGATATGAAATATTTATTGAAGAAACTATCCGAATAAAAAACCACACTGATGAAACTACAACTACCCTTGCTCTCGAGTCTTTTCGCGCTGCTCGTGTTCATCTCTTGCGATAAGACCGAGACCTTCGACGACCGCTGGCAGGTCGAAAACGAAGCACAGTTTGCCTCCATCTCCGCCAACTCCCAGTATACCCGGTTGGAATCGAAGTCGGGCAACGGGTACATCATGTACAAGGTAATCGAGTCGGGAGACGGGGAGACCCCTTATTTTACCGATGTGGTAAAAGTACTTTATACCGGCTGGTATAAAAACATCTGGTCCATGCCCGACACTTATACCGACGATAAAGGAAACCTGATCATCAACAAAATCATCTTCGACTCCACGGCCGATAGAAACGATATACCCAGCACGCTCCAAGTAAAAAGCTTCGTTGATGGATTCTCTACTGCCCTGCAAAACATGCAGGTAGGTGACAAGTGGGAGATCTGGATTCCTTGGAACATTGCATATGGTGCAAGCGGCAAAAGTCCTATACGAGGTTACACCACGCTGGCATTCGAAATTGAACTGGTAGATATCGTAAACTAACGGGATTATTCCGGCACGTAAATAATCTCGCCGTTCTCCAACTCGTAGGCGATCCCTACCCTCTTCCCTTTCTGTCGCGAGGTCGATTGGTCTTCGGAGGGGGTGTACTTGTTTATTTTATCCCCTTCCCGGGTGATGATTTCCATGTTGTCTTTCCCGGGGTTTTTAATGATCGTGAAATCTTCCCCGCTGAAGAATTCCGACGCGAACATTTTCTCTCAATAAACCCGAAAAGGCAATGTGTCTTGTATCCAAAGGAAATACAAAATGTTGTTTGAGGAGGGTCGATTGTCTTTATGTCATTCTATCCGAAACATACATGAACCAGTTCTCTGGATACAACTGAACCATCACCTCAAGATCAAGGCCAAGCATACTCCCTCGTTGGATAAATACAAGGAACAGGCGGATAAAAAAGATAACCAACCCGGCTCAAATTCTCTGGGAGTGCGCTTTATTAAACATGAAGCCCTTTTCAAGTGTAACTGCTATGAAAGCATCTCTTCCATTGCCTTTATAAAATCGGCCGTTCTCTGAAAATAGGGCAGAACATCCTCTTCCGTAAAATCAAATATGTCGCCATAATCTCCGGATTGCCTCATCTCGAACAAGCGAGAAAAAAGCCTCCCAAAATCGTGGCTCAACAAGTCTTTGGTGATAAAGTGAAGCCCTATTAAATGAATAACTCCAGCGTGTGATCGGGCCTTGAACCCTTTGTCAATCAATAAAGCGGAAGCCATGTAATAGCAAGCATAATATAGACGGTTGGCCGCTAAGGTCCAATGTCCCAAATGGGCTACGTCTTGCGCTTCTCGCATGCTTGCGGCAGCTTTTTGCCTGCGGAGTGCGACGATTGCTTTTTTTTCGTCTGGGCTTAAATTCATAAGATAATACCTTCTTCTTCTACATCTTTATAGAACGGGGTAAAACTACGCTTCAGCCAATCAGAAAAGGTATAAAGCTTAGGGCTTATCTTCTCGTCAAGTTTCCAGCCCAATTCATATAATGGATAAGAAACCCGGTCGTAGTCTGAAGATTCCAACCGTTCTTTGTCCAATAAAACCAATACATCCCAGTCCGATTCGTCCCCAAAGTCGCCACGAGCCCTGGAACCAAATAAAACCGTCATTGCTCCGGGAGCCGATTTTTGAACTTCCTCCCTGATGGCTTGCAAGACATATTCCCTTGTCTTTTTCATGAAAACAAAGGTATGGCATTTTAGAATATTTTCAAAATCTATTGTAATCCAAAATGTTAAAGAATTATTTTAGTTTCAAATTGAAATATGTCGAGCCGGTGAATAAGGGTTTTCTTCATGTGAGAACGTTCACTTGCGCTTTCCTTCTCCCAATGCTTATGATCTTTTTTGCCGCATCCGTAATATATTTATATATTTGTGGATTACGTGCATGAATAATCAGCGTGATTATGAAAATTAAAGTTACCATCGACGTTACGTCCAAATACCTCTTTTCGTTGCTCTTTCTGTTTCTTGCCGGGTTTGCTTACCCGCAAACGCCGTTGCAGCGTTTTGTGAACCACCCGGCATTGAAGCACGCGTCGGTGGGTGTATCGGTAGTGGAACTGGAAAGCGGGAGAAGTATTGTTTCTCATGATGCCGAGAAATCCCTCACGCCGGCATCGGTACTCAAGCTAATCACCACCGCCACGGCATTGGAGACATTCGGTGAGAATTACCGGTACAAGACCGAAGTGGCCCTCGACGCGGACAACCCGTCGCGTATTCTCGTGCTCGGATCGGGCGACCCCACCTTGGGCAGCGAAGTTTTTCGGGAAAATCCGAACGCTTTCTTTATCAACAGCGCGGAGGCATTGAAAAAGAGTCTTCCCGCCGACAAGGAGTACTCCATTTACGTGGTGGACAACCGTTTCGGGTACAACGGCATTTCGCCCGAGTGGACGTGGATTGATATCGGCAATTACTACGCGGCGGGGGCTTACGGCATCAGCATATTCGACAACAGCTACCGGCTGTTTTTCAATACCACGGACAGGAATGGTTCCCCCCGTATCTTACGCACCCAACCGGAGATCAAGGGGCTTACTTTCCAAAACTCGCTCACACTCAACACCACGGGACGCGATAACGGGTATATCTACGGGGCACCGTTCTCGTACGAACGTTCCCTACGGGGAGATATCCCGGGCGGGAGAACCGAGTTCAGCATCAAAGGGGATATTCCCGATCCCGGGCTGCTGGTAGGAGAAACATTGGCCGATTACTTGAAGCGCGCGGGATACCGAATAGGGAAAGTGGAAACCGCCCGGGTGGATTACCTTTCCCGGAACCGGCCGAGCGGCCAACCGGCCCCTTACCGCGTGGGCAACGTGCTCTTTACCCAAGTGTCCCGTCCTTTGAAAGAGATTATCCGCGAGGTGAACGTGGAGAGCAACAACCACTACGCGGAGCACCTGATTCGCACCATCGGTCGATACGGTAACAGCGACCTATATGCCGATGCCCTCGAGGCGGGGATCGAGCAAACCTTGGAACATTGGAAGCAAAAAGGGATGGACACTACCCCGCTCCACATGCACGACGGCTGTGGGCTGGCGCCACAGAACGCGGTGAGTGCCCGCTTCCTGACGGACCTGCTGGTGTACATGCGCGAGCGAAGCGATTACCCGGATGCTTTCTTCCAATCATTGCCCAAGGCAGGGCTGGAAGGGACGCTGCAGAATTTCTTGCGGAACACGCGGCTTGCCGGGAAGGTTACGGCGAAAAGCGGCAGCATCGGGGGCGTGCAATGTTACGCGGGATACCTGATCGACGGGAACAGACAATACGCGTTTGCCGTGATGGTAAACAAGTTCAACGGCACCCGCCCCGAGGTGAGGAGCGCCATTGAACAGTTCCTCTTGAGTTTGTGATATTCCCTGGTCACTTCTGTTGGACACCTTGCGTCAGCCATAGACTGCTCCCTCTCATGCGTTTTAAATTTTCATGGGTGTCGCGAAGCCTCCTTTGCCATATTAGAATGTCAGAAAGGGTGTTTTCCCTCGCGTGCTCCTTTGGTGATCCCGTTTATCGCGTAGTTGTCTTTTATCTCTCCCGTGCTCCGGTTCACCACGCTTCCCGTCTCCCAGTAGAAGGGTACCAGCCCGTGGTTCTTGGCTTCTCGCGTCACGGTTTCGTCGTACTGCTCGCGCGATTTATCGTGCGCTTCCTGATTTACTCCCAGCCCCGTGCGAATCGTGATGGCACCGTATTCCCCCAAGATCACGGGGATGCCGTTGTCCACGAATTTCGCCTTCATCTTGGCGAAGAGCGATTTCATCTCGTTCACGTCCCCGGAGGTTGAGTTTCGATCCGACCCGCTAACCAAGTGATCCCCCCAGAAATAGGCCATCCTACCCCAGCTCTCGTCTTGCGTCATCCCGCAAAACGACCAAGGGTTGTAATAATGCACCTCTGCCATTAACCGGTTGGGTACAATATCCGTGGGCATATCCCCGAACAGGTTGTTCGTTTGATCGATATCGGTATTGGGCCCCTGCACGATCAGGTTGCGCACCGCGTTCTTCCCGCCGGTGGCACGCACCGCGTCGATGAAGGTCTGCAGGTACGATTTCAGTACGGCCATCTCCGTGGCGTTATTCACGTTGGGTTCGTTGGTGCCGGCAAAGAGCAACCGCTCGTCGTAATGATTCAACCGGCTCGCGATCTGTGTCCAAAGCGCGTGTTGCTTCTCGTTGTTCTCCTCCTGTTTGTCGGGCGTGCAGTTGTTTTCCAACCATCCCCCGTCCCAATGGATGTTGACGATGGCGTACATGTCGTTGGCCACGCAATAGCCCACAACTTCGTTTACACGATCCAGCCAACTCTCATTGATTTTGTGGGTGTCAGGATCTTCGATGTACTGATTCCACGCGCAGGGAATACGTATCGCGTTGAATCCAAGCTGTTTTATGTTTTTAATATACTCCTCGGTTACCGGGGGATTTCCCCAAGCCGTTTCACCGCCGGTGGCTTCCAGGGTATTTCCAATGTTCCATCCCGCGTACATCTTGGCGGCCATCTCCGTGGCATCGCTTTCCATGCCAATATCCGGGATATTGGCTGCCAGCTGATGCACGGTTACCGTCTCGGTAAGGTCTCCCAACGTGAACGTGATGCTCCCCGTGCGCGGGGTGCCATAGTTGGCAGCCACGTTGAAAGCCATGGCCTGTTCAGTCATGGCAGCCCGACTGGACACGTTGGTCATCCAGCTGTCATTGATAGCCACATTCACCGTGCCGTTGGTAGTCACCTTGACCTCGATCCGGGCACCTTCGCCGCTTACCCCGCTAAACACGGTGGGGGCAACAATTAATCCCTCCGCGGCGGTTTGTACCACGTTCACGGTTTGGGTTACCGTGGCTCCTTTCACGGTTATCGTGGTGGAGCGGTCGTTTGTTTCGGGGTTCGCATCTACGGTAACCGTGTATCTATAAACGGCCGCAGAAGTAGAGGACGCCGGTGCCACTCGGCACCAGCTCTCGTCCTCGCTCTTCACATCCAATGCCACGTTCGACTTGACAGAGAGTATCTCTGTTCCTCCCGCTTTGGCGAAAACCAATTCCGATTTTGCCGGTATGATTTCGGGCGTCACCGGATTATCCTCGCCCGAGCAGGCAGTCATAAAGCAGAAAAAAAACAGCAGCAAAGCGATGTGGGTATGCTTAGCAAAATAGTACATCATCGTCGTTGATTATAAACCTAATACTTTCCGGGAGTAATCACCTTGTTGACGGTTACGTCTACTTGGGATGGATCCACAAGATCCACCCAGAGACCGTATAGTTCAATTGTCCAAACCACCGCGCCTTCACAATCTCCGTTGAGGTAGGTATATACCCGGTAGGTTCCGTCGCCCGTTACAAGGGCGCTTCCATAGCTCGCCCCGCCCCAGTAACTGGGATCCCAGCTCGCGTCGGCATAGCTCAACTCGGTTGAGTAACTTTTGGTCGCGCCTTCGAGAAGGTTTTCGTCTATCCCCGAAATAGTGAATTCCACAAGCATCATCCCGTTGAACTTGAGGGTGCTGTTATATGCTCCCGGGGCGGTCGCGCCGGAGGTACTGAATTCGTTATATATCTCGATCCGGCCATTCACCCCGTCTCCGTCTTTATTGTTGAACTCCACGATGGAGTGATTGACCGCCTGACCTATATCGGCATCCAGCTTGATGGAGTTCACTTCCACGCCTACTTTCGACCAATCTTCGATATCATCGCCCAACCCCGCGATATCCACGCAGAACACGAGGGCACCGTTGGCTTGCGCGGTGACTTCCATCCACACGGTGTACGTCCCATCACCCGTTACCATGGCTTCATAGATCCCCATATCGAGTTCCGACCAATAGTTCACGTTCCAGCTGGGGTCGGTGTACTGGAGACCTGCCACGTAC
>JBBACU010000068.1:0-9082 GCA_041656815.1 Proteiniphilum sp. | reverse complement strand
CCCAAGAGAATCGTCACGCAGTCGGTACCGGTTTCGGAATAGAGGTTTACTCGCAACCTACCGAAAGAAGCTTTCCCGAAATCGGCAAAATGGACGTTGTCGTTTACACGCTCGATTGATACAGGGTAATCATCCTGTTTTTGAATGGGATACCTATCCGTGGCATATGTCACGAGCATGTCGGCTGTCTTGAAACGCGCGATATCGGAGAAAGCAGACTCCCGACCTTGGTTATCCCACGTTTTTACCTTCCAGAAATAGACTTTCCCCGGTTCGAGTTGTTTTCCCTCGTAAGGAATATTGATGGATTGGATACTGCTTATCTTTCCCGTATCCCACAGGTCCGCGGAGTCTCGTGCCATGATATCCTCATTGGATGCTATCAATATACGGTAGGCGGTTTGTTTCGTGTTGTCTGTCGTGGAGCGGACCATCCACCCGAAGGAGGGGTGGTGCGTGCTTATTTCGGTAAATTGATAGTTTTCTCTACGCGTCACTGCTTCTTCCAGCGGAGTAGGAACGGGGTAGCCATTTAAAAACACCTGCTCCGCGGCTGGTAACATGTTAACGGTCAACTCGTGCGGCGGAGGCATTTCTCGTGCTCCGATGTTCAGGGGGTTAATTAACAGGTGTATTACTAGTAGAAATAAACTGTTTTGAAACATTCCATCCATTTTCTCGTGCTACTTTATCCTTCCTAAATTCCTGTATTCCATTGGCGTATGCCCAACTCGTTTCTTGAAAAACGATAAGAAGTATTCATAGGAACTGAAATTTAGCTCGTAAGAGATCTCTTTAATAGAGTAATTGGTTTCTGCTAACAGCTCCTTGGCTTTTCTCAGTTTCAATTCCTGCATGTATTGAGCGGGCGCGTAGCCCGTGTATTCTTTGAACGCTTTCCTGAACAGGGAATAACTGATTCCCAAATTGGCGGCAATGCCTTTGATGTCGATATCTTTATGGATATTTTCAATCATTATGACCTTTGCCCGTTCAATCTTTTGAGCAGATTCTTTTGATTCGAAGTTCCTGTTTTGTGCCAAGGATAAAATGGTTCCCAGGATATTAAATGCGATGCCTGCCAGGTATTGCTGCGCGGCTGTTTTATCCTCTTTGGCCACCTTGATAGCCGTGGAAAAGAGATGTACCAGGTCCTCGTTGACTCCTACATTGAAGATTTGATTCTCGGGAGATATAAAGCCGTTGCTCACGATATCGTCAATGATTTTCCCTTCAAAACCAATGTAGTATTCGTTCCAACCTGTCTCCTTGAGCGGGCAGTAGGCGTGCCATTGCCCCGGGAAAAGAAGTATGACCTGTCCTTTCGCGATGTTGGTTTTTTTCATGGAATCGGAAGAAAAGTATCCTTTTCCTTTACTGATATAGACGATTTGATATTCGGACAATACCCTCCCTTTTTCAGGATTAAAATAGTAACTTTTCGGATGTTCCGTGGAAGGGTAGAGCGTATGAGGGGCAATCGGCTGAAAGCCAACCGTGTTGACCGTTAACCCGAATCTTTTGTCCCTTTCGTTGGCCAACAGGTATTTAAAGTCGATACCGAAATCGTTGTATCTCATGTCTTCTCCGCTTAGGTTAGCATCATTTCTCGTGTTTAAACAGTAAATATACATAAATAATTCCAAAGTTTACCTATTTGGATGGCATTTTACTTCATCGTTCGGCAAAATTCCCGGGCGCATCGCGAGGTATAGGGGGCGCGTCCTATCCCCCGGAACCGAACAGGTTAGGGATTACCAAGGAGAATATCAATATCGCCATACCGATGGCCAGGAAAGTAACCGCTTTTCGCCCCGCTCCTTTCCATTCCTTCAGGATGATGCCCCATACATTGCTGAAAACCACGTTCAGCGACATCAGGATGCTCCACGAGAACGCCATCATCACGCCCCCCGGCTCGAAAAAGCTCTGTCCCATGCCTAGCCCGAAGAACTGGGAATACCAAAGTAACCCTGCCAACGCGCAAAACAGGAGGTTGTTTGTCAGTACTGCTTTCGACGAGCGCTTTATTTCTCCCCCGGTTTTGTTCTTCCGGTTCATGTAGAGGCAATACACCATATTGGTGAAGAATCCGCCAACGGTGACCAGCAAGGTGACCGGGTTTTGAGCGAACAACTCTTTGGCTCCCGCGGCAATGGCCGCTTCTTTTACCGGTATCCCGGCACTTAGCCCCAGGCTGAAACAGGCGCTCATCACCCCGGCAAATAACGCGATAAGTAACCCCTTTTTCAGGGCGAAGTCTTTGATAGCTTTGCGTTTCTCTTCCTCCGTCATGTTTTTGGAGCGCAGGCTGCCCGCGTATCCCACCAACGCGATGCCTACCAGCGTGACGGCTACCGCTAACAGCAAGATCAGCCCTTGAGGGGAAAAAAGGTCGGTACCGGTCAACATGGCCGGGATAAGCGTTCCGAAGGCGGCACAGGTTCCCAGGGCCACCGATTGCCCCAACGCTATCCCCAGGTAACGCATGCTAAGGCCGAATGTTAATCCCCCCACACCCCACAAGGCGCCGTATCCCATGGCTTGCCACGTGGCGGCGGGATTGGATCGGTATATATCCATCAATTCCGGGGCGGGATTAGCAATCAGCGCTCCCAAAAAGGGAAAGATCAACCACGCGAAAACTCCCTGCGTGAGCCAGAAATTTTCCCACGACCACTCTTTGATCTTGTTGATGGGGACGTATGAGCTTGATTGGCCCATACTCCCCACTGCAATAATTAATAAACCGAAAATCGTGTTCATCGTTTACACCCTTTTTGATGTAACCTGCTCTTCGTACTCCTGAATCTCTTTGATATACGCGTCCGCGACCGGAACTCCTTGTTGTTGACAGTAATAATTGTACAACGTGAACCATGGCATTGATTTCAGTTCCTCCAGGAATGCCATCCGTTCGAAGTTTTTGTCCCGCTTCTCAAAATCCCTCAACATCTCCGTGGGTTCCAGTAATGCCTGTAGCATTGCTTTCTGGGTAGAACGGATACCCGTGACGTATGCCCCGATACGGTTGATGGACGCGTCGAAATAATCCAATCCCACGTGCACGCGCTCCATCTGTCCGGAACGAACGATCTCCTGGGATATCGCCAGTAATTCGTTGTCGAGGATTACCACGTGATCGCTGTCCCACCGTTCGGGGCGGCTCACGTGCAGGTTGACCTCCGGAACAAAATGAAGGATGGCAGAGAGCTTATCCGAGATGGTTTCGGTCGGGTGAAAATGCCCGGCGTCGAGGGTCAACATCATGTTGTTTTTTACCGTATATCCCATGTAAAACTCATGAGAGCCGGTCACGTAGCTCTCGCTGCCGATTCCAAACAGCTTACACTCCAGGCAATCCTTCAGGTAACTGCTGCTGATTTTCTCCGCCAACACCTCATCCAGCGATTCCACCAATAGTTTTCTGTGCTCGTGGCGGGAGACCGTTTTGTCTTTCTCCCCATCGGGAGTCCAGATATTGTGAATACAGGGATCGCCTTGCTGGTGCCCTATCTCGGCAGCGATACGCCTGCAACGGCGCAGATGCTCTTTCCAGAAATCCCGGATTCCGGAGTCGAAACTGGAAAGTGTATACCCGCTACTCGATTTTTCATGCGAGAAGAAAGTAGAGTTAAAGTCGAGTTTAACATCATTCTCCTTCGCCCAGTCGATCCAGCTTTGAAAATGCTTGGAATCAATCTGATCGCGATCCACGAATTCGCCGCCAAAATCGCCATAGGTGGCGTGCAGGCTTATCCGGTGTTTGCCCGGGATGAGCGACAATACCTTTTCCAGGTCGGCCCTCAACTCTTCGATGGTACGAGCCTTACCCGGGTAATTCCCGGTGGTCTGAATTCCCCCCGTGAGTTCCCCGTCGGGATTCTCGAATCCCAACACATCATCCGCCTGCCAGCAATGGATGGATATGGACAGGGTGTTTAACGTTTCAATGGCTTGATCCACGTTCACCCCAAGTGACGCGTAGAGGGCTTTTGCCTCGTCATACGCGTGCCTCCGTTTCTCTTCGTTCATCATTTCTCTTTGTTTCTATGGTTCAATAATATTCAATAAATCTCATTGTTTACTTCAATGCGTGCACGACTAAAATTATATATCCCGGTATACCGCGAGGTATTGTTTGTAACGCGAATTCCAACGTTCCATCTCGGCGGGTTTGAAACTTTCTAAGTCGGCGGAATTTCGAACAATTTGCCGCATCTCTTCTTTCTCTTTTACCACCCCGGCCGCCTTTGCCTGGAGCAGGATATTTCCCATCGCCGTCGCCTCCGACGGACCGGCCACCACCGGGATGCCAATAGCGTTCGCGGTGAACTCGTTGAGCATGGTGTTTTTTGACCCTCCCCCGATGATATGAAGCTTCTCGATGGGAAAGGTGGCTAATTTTTGCAGATCCGATAATACTTCTTTGTACCGGAATGCCAGGCTTTCGTATATGCATCGCGCGATCTCGCCTATCGTTTCCGGGACAAACTGGTTGGTTTGCTGGCAATACTCTTGTATAGACTTCGTCATAGATAAAGGACTCGCGAAACAGGGCGCGTCGGGGTTGATGAAGCACTGGAAAGGAGCAGTTTGCTTCGCTGCTTCCACGATTTCTTCGTACGTGACTGGTTTCTCGTTATCCCACTCCTTCTTGCATTGTTCTATCAGCCACATGCCACAAATATTTTTTAGCAACCGCGTGGAACCGTCGGCACCCCCCTCGTTAGTGAAGTTAAGCGCGAAGGTCTCTTCATTGATCACGGGGCTCCCGGACTCGATTCCCATCAGCGACCACGTGCCCGAGCTGAGGTACGCGAAACGGTGGCTTTCTGCCGGAACTGCCAAGACAGCCGACGCCGTGTCATGTCCGGCTACAGCGACCACCGAGATATCTTGCAATCCACTAGAGCGCTCGGCCGAAGCCGATAAACTTCCAATCACGTTGCCCGAGAAAATAACGGGCGCGAAATGATCATTGGTAAGTTCAACCGCTTGAAGCAAGTCGGAATCGAATGCTTTCGTGTATGGATTGATGAGTTGCGAAGTGGAAGCGATGGTATATTCGGTTACCATTTTTCCTGTCAACATATAAGACAAGGCATCCGGCATGAATAGTACCTTGTCGATCATGGGATAGATGGATGATCCTTCATTTAACATCGTGTCGAGTTGAAACAGGGTGTTGAAGTTCATGATCTGGATTCCTGTTTTCCGGTACACCTCCTCTTTGGGGATTTTGGTGAAAAAGCGCTCGGGTGCCCCAAACGTGCTCGTGTCCCGGTAACAATAGGGCGACCTGAGTGGTTCCCCGTCTTTCCCGAAGCATACCACGTCCACCCCCCACGTGTCAATGCCCAAGGAGATAACCGGGATGTTTTTTGACTTAATTACTTTCAGCGAGACGATGATTTGCTGGTAGAGGGAGAATAAATCCCAGTACAAGCGATTGTTTACTTCAATAATCGGGTTAGCGAAACGATGAATCTCGTTTAATTGCAGCTTGCCATTTTGTAGAGTTCCCAACATGGCCCTCCCGCTGCTTGCCCCGATATCGATAGCTAAAAATGATACTAATTTTCCTTCATTCATGATGAGGCTAAAGTATATTGATTTGATATTAACTGACGCGAATGTAGGGCATAAACCAATCCTTCATAGTGAATAAAATGATTTTATAACTACATTTTTTGATATAACTGTATCGCGGCGCGAGAAAAAGAGAACGTCGGATTTGAACAGCACGAAAAGATGTCAAAAGTCATAGCAATGAAATCAATTATTAAACCGAGGAGAGAAGGTAAAAGAGATACATTTGCTGTCCTGATCTTCGCGAATATTATCACGTGAGATAAGAAGGCTTTATACTGGAAAATAAATATCTTTGTGTCAGACCCGGTTTGTTTGAATATGGTGGTAAGATACTTTTTTATCACCGAAAGCGGGAGTCGCGTTGGCTGGGATACTTAAATCATTATAATTAGATGGCTATAGTTGTTATTATGCCTAGGCAAGGGCAGTCCGTTGAAAGTTGTATTATTACCGAGTTAAATAAGAGAAAGGGTGACCCAGTGAAAGCGGGTGAGATCCTATTCTCCTATGAGACAGACAAGGCCTCGTTCGAGGAAGAGTCCCCCGCCGACGGTGTCGTGCTGGAGTGCTTTTATGAAGAGGGCGACGAGGTACCCGTGCTGGAGAACATGATGGTGATCGGGGAGCCGGGGGAAGATGTCTCTTCATTGTTGGCTGAGGAGTCGACAAACAGCGAGGAAACTCCTACCTCGGTAGCGGCCTTTCCAGTAGAAGAATTCTCATCCTCGGGAGTTGCTTCCCCGGTGGAAGGGCCCTCGTCGACAGGTGAGCCCGTATCTATTAGTGCTGCCGGCACCTCATTTGTTTCTCCCCGTGCTCGTAAACTGGCGAGTGAGAAAGCGGTGGACACAACTCGCCTCGAGGGTTCGGGCCCGAGTGGACGAGTAATAGAACGGGACGTGAGACGGGTACTGGACGACCGTCCCCGTATGACTTCTCTCGCTAAAAAATTGGCTTCGGAACAAGGCACGCAGCCATTAACCGGCGGTAGCGGCCTCGCGGGAAGGGCCAGGGCGTCCGACCTTGGAACCCGGGCGGTCATGGCAAGCGATGCCGGCCCGGCCGTGAACGAGGAGGTTCTCGACGGTCAAGGTTTCGAAGACCGCAAGCTTTCCAATATCCGGAAGCTGATAGCCCGGTCCATGCACGCTTCTTTGCAGAACTCGGCGCAACTTACTCACCACTTGAGCGCGGATGCCAGAAGAATACTGGAACTTAGAAAAAAGGCCAAGGCGATGCTCGAGGAAGGGTCGCTCGATACCAATATCACGCTGAACGACATGGTCTGTTTCGCGGTGGTCAAGGCATTGAAGAAGTTTCCCAACGTGAACAGCCACTTCCTTGGCGATACCCTCCGGGTGTTTAATAAAGTGCACCTGGGCCTGGCCGTGGACACCGAACGGGGATTGATGGTTCCCGCCGTGCGTGATGCCGACGACCTTTCCATCACCGGGCTCTCCGGCCGGCTTTCGAGCGCGGCCGCGGCTTGCCGGGCCGGGAACGTGAACCCCGACTTGCTCTCCCCGGAGGCGGCCACCTTCACCGTGTCCAACCTCGGCAACTACGGGGTGGAGATGTTCACGCCGGTGATCAACCTGCCCCAGTCGGCTATTCTAGGGGTGAACGCCATCATTCCCCGGCCGAAAGACCTGGGCGGGGGTGTTTACGCCTTCGTGCCGCATATTGGCCTCAGCCTCACCTACGACCACCGCTCGCTGGACGGCGGAGAGGCCACCCGCTTCCTGAAACAGGTGGCGATAGAGATCGAGACGTTACAACTGGATTTTTAATATGAATAATATGCTAATGTGACTAATGTGCCAATTTTCTTAGGAACGAGGGCATGGCCAAACTTGTTCGCGCTTTGCCGAGTGACGACAGGAAATGGACGAAGTCAATGAGACTAATATGCCAATATGCCTAATGTGATTAATTAGATAATAAAATCATCAAACCAAAATACAATGCCCAAAGTACAACCGATAGACCCTTCCAAGGCCCGTGAAGCGGGATTCATTGAATTACAACCCATCCCGGTGAACCGGTATCAAAAGAGCGTGAAGGACGAACTGGATAATTTTACCGCGGAGGAGTTTAAAGCCATTTACCATGATATGGTGCTCATTCGTGAGTTCGAAACCATGTTGAACCTGGTCAAGACCAAGGGGGAGTACAACGGCACGCCCTACAACCACCCCGGCCCGGCCCACCTGTCCATCGGGCAGGAATCGGCCGCGGTGGGGATGGCCTGGACGCTGACCGTGGATGACTTCATCTTCGGTAGCCACCGCTCGCACGGCGAGATCCTGGCAAAGGGAATGTCGGCCATCCACAAGCTGGACGACGAGCAGCTGGTGGAGATCATGGAAACCTTCTTCGACGGGGCCATCCTTGCCATCGTGAAGAAAGGGTTTGACGGTACGGTCAAGGAACTGGCCAGGCGGTTCCTGGTCTACGGCACGTTGGCCGAGATTTTCGCCCGGGAGACGGGATTCAACCGGGGGCTGGGCGGCTCGATGCACGCTTTCTTCACCCCGTTCGGGGTCTACCCCAATAACGCCATCGTGGGAGGCTCGGGCGATATAGCCGTGGGCGCGGCCCTGTACAAGAAGGTGAACCGGAAGCCCGGCATGGTGGTGGCCAATATCGGGGATGCCTCGCTGGCGTGTGGCCCCGTGTGGGAAGGGATCACCTTCGCCGCGATGGACCAGTTCCGGGAACTCTGGGAAGGGGACATGCAGGGAGGCCTGCCGGTGATCATCAACATCATGAACAACCAGTACGGCATGGGCGGGCAGACCGCCGGCGAGACCATGGGCTACGGCATCGCCGCCCGGGTGGGCGCGGGGGTGAACCCCGAGCAGATGCACGCCGAGCGGGTGGACGGCTACAACCCGCTGGCGGTGATCGACGCCTACAAGCGCAAGCGGCAAGTGATCGAGGAGAAACGGGGGCCGGTGCTGCTGGACGTGCTCACCTACCGCTACAGCGGCCACTCGCCCTCCGACGCCTCGTCGTACCGCACGAGGGAGGAGGTGGAAGCGTGGGAAGCGCAGGACTGCATCGCCTCCTACGGCAAGCAGCTCCTGGAAGCGGGCGTTACAAAACAGGAAGAACTCGATGCCACCCGCGGGGACATCCTCTCGCTGGTGAACGAGATGTTCCTGAAAGCGATTGACGAGAAGATCTCGCCCCTGATGAAGGACCCGGGCGTGATTGGCGACATGATGTTCTCGAACGGCTCGGTGGATAGCTTTTCCAACGAGACGCCCGAGGTGCTGGTCCCGATGGAAGAGAACCCGAGGGTGAAGCGCATCGCGGGCAAGGAGCGCTTCGCGTTCGACGCGGAAGGCAAGCCCTTCAGCAAGATGAAACAGTACCAGCTCAGGGACGGCCTCTTCGAGGCGATCATCGACCGCTTCTACAAGGACGCCTCGCTGGTGGCGTACGGGGAAGAGAACCGCGATTGGGGGGGTGCCTTCGCCGT
>JBBACU010000067.1:0-9200 GCA_041656815.1 Proteiniphilum sp. | reverse complement strand
GAGCACGGCCGATTCTTGAAACAGCTCGCCCACCGTGTAGAACAGCATCACGGCGACTCCCTCGGGGTACTCGCCGATAAAGAACGCGCCCAGCGTGGCGACGATCATCAGGGTGAACTCATTGAAGAAATCTTTTTTTGCCATGGCACTGCCCGCGTGTTTAAAGGCGGGCAAGGCGACAGGCAGGTACGCGGCAATATACCACACCAGCCGGGTGGTACCGGTGAAGAACATGGGTTTCAGGAGGAAATCGAGGAGAATGCCGACGAGAAAGAGGGCGCCGGTAGCGATCACCGGCAGGTAGGCTTTCCACGGGGCCTCATCGGCATGGGGCAGGGGACTGGGTTTCCCGCACCCGCACGCGCTTTTTTCTTCCATGAAGGGAGCGTTGGGACGATTTGTTCCCTGGCCGGGAACGTATTCGTTGCTGCAACTATATTCGACGCTTTTCGCGACATTCTCATTTTTTGCCATAGTGAGCTATATTTTACATGACAAAGATAGGGGTAAGTTCTCGCAACCCGGTTGCAAAGGAAGAGGAAATCTTATACCATTTATTTTATGAGAGTTTATATCGAATAAGATTTTAGATATCTGATTATCTATTATTATACCCCTTAATCAATATAATGTCTATTCAATACTGCATTTTGTTTCCAAAATGCACTATATTTGCAGCATAATGGAAATAAAATAGAGTATGACTTTTTTGGAATTTAGGACTGAGATGTTCGATTTGGCGTGTTTCAATATTTATCAGGTATATGCTTGGCAGCCTGATTTTGACCGGAATAACTTCACCCGATGGGTTAAAAAGGGCTATCTTACCCGGCTAAGGCGGGGATATTTTGCTTTTTCTGAATACAAGAGCAAGCCCGGTTATTCCTTTTATTTTGCCAATCGAATATATCGTCCATCTTATATCAGCCTGCACGCGGCATTGGCATTCTATGGGATGATACCGGAAGCGGTAGTTCAGATTACCAGCGTGACAACGCTGAAAACAGCTACATTCACCAACAACTTTGGCGAATACTCTTACAAGAATGTTAAAGAGACCCTAATGTTCGGGTACGAGTTGAAATCAATGGCAGACAATCGCAGCATACAGTTTGCCACACCCGAAAAGGCATTACTTGATTTGCTGTATCTCTACCCGTTTTATGATAGCGAACAGGAGTTAGAAGAACTGCGATTGGATGAAGATTACCTGCACGATGATTTAAACAAGGATTTGCTAATCGATTATTCCATCAGGTTCCAAAGCAAGGCACTTGACAATCGGGTAAGATTGCTTATTAAAACATATGATTTATGATACAAATTGAACAGGTAAAGAATTATTTTCCGGTGCAAATTCGTGAAAATTCGGCATTCGATAAGTATATGTTGAAAGAATATTTACTGTTGATGATTCTGGATTATCTTTCTTCCACGCCCTACATCCAAAAGATGGTTTTTATTGGTGGAACGAACCTGCGTTTGGTAAAGGGGATAGACCGATTTTCCGAAGATCTGGATTTCGACTGTAAGGAGTTGTCGAAAGATGAATTTTTTGAAATGACAAACGGGGTAATCCAATTCCTGGAACGTTCAGGATTGCAAGTGGAGGCGAGGGATAGGGAAAACCCGAAATTAACGGCTTTCCGGCGTAGTATTTATTTCCCCGAATTGTTATTTGATTTGGGGTTGAGTGGACATAAGGAAGAACGCTTTTTGATAAAGATTGAAACTCAGGATCAAGGGATCATTTACTCTCCCGTGATCACGAATATCAAGGGCTGCGGGTTCTTTTTCCCGTTTCCTGTTCCTTCCGATGGTGTATTGTGCAGCATGAAAATTGCCGCCATGTTAGCCCGTGCCAAGGGACGTGATTTTTACGACTTGATGTTTCTGTTGGCACAATCTAAACCTGATTACAAATTCTTGTCAAAACGTTGTGGAATCCATAATCCGCAAGAGTTCAAACAAGCCGTGAACGAATTATTGAAAACTATTGATTTGAAGAAGAAACAGAAGGATTTCGAGCATCTACTCTTCAGTAAAGCCGATAGCGGGAAGATCTTGAGGTTCGGGGAATTCGTGGATTCCCTAACCGAATAAATCAATGGCGAAGCGTTTGCTCCGAGACTATTTATACTATGTAAAGTTTCCCTAAGTCCCGGAACACCGGTCGCACAGCCCTTTCATGACGAAGTTGATGTTTTCAAGCAAGAACTTGTCCGGCAGTTGCACGGGAGGGATTGATATGCTTTCCAGGCAAAAGGTTTTATGGCAACGGGTGCAGTTAAAATGTACGTGCAATTCGTTGAGCGTGCATTGGCAATCGTCGTTGCACACCGAGTACTTCATGGAACCGGAGCCGTCGTCGATGCTGTGAATGAGCAAGTGCTCGTGGAACAGCGTTATGGCCCGCGAGATGGTCGATTTGTCGACTGTCTCCAACGCCGTTTCCATATCCGAAAGGCTAAACGCTTGCGGGTATTCTATCATCGCCTTGAATATCAACAGGCGTACCGCCGTCGGTTTGATGCCTCTACCTACCAATTTTTCTTCAAGTTCCTTCATGTTGCAGTCCCCTAATTCGTTACAAGAAATCGCCTCCCACATTTTACAAATATTGCGAAAGCCGAGAGCAATCGCGAGAGCTTGCTCTCGAAGATTGCCGAGGCGCGGCCAATATTCTATAAATATAGCGAAAGCCGAGAGCAATCGCAAGAGCTTGTTCTCGAAGATTGCCAAGGCGCGGCCAATATTCTATAAATATAGCGAAAGAAAATCTGCGGAGAAAAGAGCGCGATATAAACTATGACTATTACGTCTACTAATTAAAATAAAATAAGGATGAAAACAAGCAGATTATTTTGTATTATTGCAATAATCTAAAAAAACATAATTATGGATTTTCGACTGGCTGTATTTGTTTCGGTAGCAAGGCATTTGAGTTTTACGCGCGCCGCTGATGAAATGTGTATTTCGCAGCCTGCTATCTCACGTCATATTCAAGAGTTAGAATCAGCATACAAAGCCCAATTATTCGAGCGTAGAGGAAATAAAATCAAACTCACTACGGTAGGAGAAGTTTTTTTGAATCATGCCGAAGCGATACTATACAGTTATAAGGCGTTGCAGTTGGAAATGAATTTACTGACAGGATGCTTTACCGGAAATTTACGTGTCGGCGCAAGTACAACCATAGCTCAATATGTTCTGCCTCCAATTATCGCCAAATTTATTGCATCATTTCCTGAAGTGCGGTTGACGATTACATCCGGGAATACGGAACAAATAGAACAAGCTATCGAAGATCATAAAGTCGATATTGGACTTATTGAGGGCAGCCATCGCAAACGCTCTCTGAAATATACTTCCTTTGCAAAAGACGAGCTTGTTTTGGTTACAAGCACCCAAAACAGGGTTGCGGATGAAGTAACGCTGGATGAGTTAAGAGTGTTGCCGCTTGTACTACGGGAAACGGGATCCGGAACGCTCGAGGTTATCGAAGAAGCCTTAGCTGAGCGAGGATTCAAACTGTCACATCTGAATGTGTTGCTTCAGCTTGGCAGCACAGAGAGTATAAAACTATTTTTGGCCAACAGCCATACGGTATTTGCAATAGTGTCTATTGCCGCTGTTTCAAAAGAGTTGTTGAATAATACTCTCAAAGTTGTTGAAATAACAGATTTAGCCTTGCCAAGAGAGTTTGCCCTTGTCGTTCCCCAAGGAGTCCACAATGAAATTCAGGAGCGTTTTGCACGATTATTGATACATTCACTATAACCTTTTGTTATTGTGCATAGAAATTTTGTATTGGGGTAGACGGTCATAGCAACGTAACTTTGCGTCATTAAAACATAGAAGCAATGTTACGGTTTCTTTTTATCGCATTACTTATCGTTTCTGCATTTTGCTCTCCTGCCATTGCATTGTTCGCGGGGATAGCTTATGCTTTGGTATTTGGGAATGCATATCTTGTGTTTAGTAAAACAGTGTCGAAATACCTTTTACAAGCGGCTGTTGTTGGCTTGGGATTCGGAATGAATCTGCACCAGTCGCTCGAAGCGGGACGTGAAGGAATGTTGTTTACCATAGTTTCGGTTACGGGAATTATGGTATTCGGTTATTTCATCGGGCGATGGATGAAGGTTTCTCCTAGGCTGACACATCTTGTGTCCTCTGGAACAGCCATTTGCGGGGGTAGCGCTATTGCCGCTGTTGCACCAGTAATTGGAGCGGATGAAAATGAAACTTCCCTGTCGCTGGCAGTCGTGTTCACGCTAAACGCTGTTGCCCTATTTGTATTTCCACCCATAGGCCATGTACTCGGATTAACCCAGGAACAATTTGGGCTTTGGTCTGCCATTGCCATACACGACACGAGTTCTGTGGTTGGAGCAGCCGCAATTTTTGGTCCGGAAGCACTGGCTGTGGCAACAACAGTAAAACTTACTCGCGCCCTCTGGATAATCCCACTTTCTTTGATTTCTATGTTTAGCTTCCGGGAAAATGGCTCGCGTAGAATCCATATACCGTGGTTTATATGTCTATTTATAATCGCGATGGTTTTGAACACCTATTTAACAATTCCCGAACCTGTCTTGCGAAGTATATCGGTTGCCTCGCATAAAATGCTCTCGGTTACGCTTTTTTTAATTGGTAGTTCGCTGTCTGTCGGAGCGATAAAATCTGTCGGAGCAAAACCCGTTTTACTTGGTGTTACGCTCTGGATATTAATTTCCATTACATCCCTTCTAATCGTGGTATAGTAAGGATATAAAACATACGAGTCCGCTCCGATAAGTCTTTTTTTTGAAAAATACCCCACTCACAACACCCTGTAGTGAGGGCGAAATCGGCAAAATAGGGTTTTGGGCGGGAGTTTCTTAACGGTCAAAGCGATAATAATGAAGCAGGGGATCGTCCTCGCCTGCCAGTAGTTTCAATACCAAGTTCATTCCTTGTATGGAGAAGGTGATGCCGTTTCCCCCGAAGCCGAGGACAAAAAGGGCGTTTTTATACCGCGGGTGCTTACCTATATAGGGCAAGCCGTCTTTCGTTACACCGAACGCGCCCGCCCAGTTGTAGTCTTCCGTGAAACGGAGCGCGGGGAATAGCTGCCGGGTTTTCTTCGCGAGCTTTTCGCCCTTTTGCCCCTTGAGCTTGTCGCTTATCCGGTCGTACTTGTACTTGATATCCTCGCCCCCTACCAGCAACCGCTTATCGTCGGTGGTGCGCATGTAGACATAGGGATTTCCCGTGTCCCAGAGGATGATGTTTTTCAGCTGGTCGTACAGGTTGATGTCCTGCTCGGTCACGCAGGCGAAAGTGGAATGGATGGCGGCGTACTTTTCCCGGAACATGGAGAGTGCCTCGTAGCCGGTACAGAAAACCACCCGCTTACACTCTACCCGGTGACCATTCTCCGTTTGAATGATTATCCGGTCGCCGTACGTGATGTCTTGTATTGCCGTGTGGTCGTACACCCTCAATCCCCGGCGGCTGTTCTTGTGGAGCAGCTCGTGCGCGAACCGGAAAGCATCGATGGAGGCCCCCTCTTTGGAAAGGATGCCGGGAAAAGAATCCATCTTGTACCGCTCCCATATCTCTTCGGACGAGAGCCATGTCACCTCGAACCCGTGTTTTTTCCTGAAAAAGAATTCTTTTAGCAGCTTCGGGACGGCCGCTCGCGAATGAGCCACCTGCAGCGACCGCTTCAATTCGAAGCCCCCGTCGAGTTTCTCTTTGGCGACCAGTTTTTCCAGCGTCCGGAGGGATTGCACGCCTGCTTGGTAACACGCCACGGCACCCTCTTCGCCGATCATCCGGGCGAGGTCGACCATCATCGTGTCTATCTCGTATTGCAGGAGGGAGGTGGTGGCCGAGGAACTGCCGTTGGCCACGTCTTTCTTGTCGATGACTACCGTGTTGTAGCCGGCCCGGTGCAGGGCGTGGCTGATTAGCGCTCCGGTGATGCCCGCCCCGATAACCGCTATGTCGCATTGGGTATCTTCTTGCAGGGAAGGATAGCTGTTTATGATGCCGTTCTTCAACAGCCAGAATGCTTCGGGTGATCGTAGTTTCATAGGCGTAACGCATTGGGTTTAGGTCGTGTATACACGTGGTGAAACAAAAAAACGCGCTGTTTGTTCGGTTGGGCGCGCGATTCATCCATAGGATGGGTGGGGTGTTTTCGAGTTTATCTGTCTTCTTATTTAACGGTAACATGGCGGTTGATGGGTTGATACCCGATCACGGGAATTCGATGTTGAAGAGGGTGCCTCGCGCGTCGGAGTGCACGGATATCTTTCCCTTGTGGCGGGTGACGATTTGTTGACAGAGGCTGAGGCCGATGCCCGACCCGCTGGCTTTGGTGGAATAGAACGGGATAAAAATTTTATCCATTGCTTCGGGCGAGATCCCCTGTCCGTTATCGGAAACAGTAAGCCGCACGGTTCCGCCCACCATCTCGGCTTTAAGTTCCACTCTCTTCCCGGTCATCCCGTCGCACGCCTCGTTCGCGTTTTTCAGGAGGTTGATCAGCAGCTGCTCCATCATCTCCTTATCGGCATTCAGGATGAGTTGGGCAGGGTAGGCCGAGTAGGTGAACTCGATGCCGGCGGGTGCCACGAGGTGTTGGATCGATTGAAACAGGGTGTTCAACGGGATGGGCTGTTTTACGGGCGCGGGCAACCGGGTGAGCTTCCGGTAATTCTCCACGAAAGAGAGCAATCCCTTGCTTCGCCGGTGAATGGTTTCCATGGCTTGGTGCATGACGCGGTACCGTTCCCCTTCATCCTGTTTTATAATCGTTGCTCCTTTATCCGGTTCTTCGATCGCGCTTGCTCCTTCCGGCTCGCTCAATGTCTCCGATAGCGAGATGATGGGCGCGATGCTGTTCATGATCTCGTGCGTGAGCACGCTAATAAGCTTCTGCCATGCCTTCACCTCCGCCTCCTCCATCATGGAATCGCTTGTTCGTTTGCGAAAGGTCTCCAGCGCCTCGTCCATCTCCCGCACGAGCCGCCCCAGCTCGTCGCCGGGGGCCTGGTTCACGAACCGTGTCGAGAAATCGGCATGACGGATGCTCCCGATCATCCGCTCCATCCGCCCGATTAGATTCTTTCTGTCTTGATAGAGGGAGGATGCCAACGCGATGATGGCGATAAGCAACAAGGCGGCCGAGAAGTAGAATTTCTCCATGAATAACCATGCCGCGGGAAGCGAGAGCAACACGAGGAGGATTACTTTTAGCAGGAAGCGGTATTTGGACTGGATACGCATGTTGATAGCTCATTTTGGGGTGTCGGGGTTGCCGGTTCCCCTGTTCTTTGATCATTTTGAAGTGTTAGAATTACCGGTTTCCCTGTTTTTCAATTTTCCGGTAGAGCGAGAAACGGGAGATGCCCAATAGTTCCGCGGCCTGGCTCATGTTGCCGCCGCTTTGCTGGAGTGCCTTCTCGATGGCCTCCCTTTCCAGCTCGTCCAAGTTGAGGTTCACGTTCTTGAGCCTCCGGTTCGCGGTTGTTTTCAGCATGAAATCGTCCGGGTAAAGGGTGAAGCCCGATGCCAGTATCACGGCCCGCTCTATCGCGCTTTGCAATTCCCGCACGTTGCCCGGCCAAGGATACTCCCGGAGCTTTTTCAATGCCGTGCTCGAGAATCCCCGGATATCTTTCTTGTATTTCTTGCTATACCGTTGCAGGAAATGCTCGGCAAGCAGCTCGATGTCTTTTCCCCGTTCCCGGAGCGGGGGGATGTGCAGCTCGATGGTGTTGATCCGGTAGAGCAGGTCTTGCCGGAACTCGCCGTTCTCCACCATCTCGTGGATGTCGCCGTTGGTCGCGCAGATAAGCCGCACGTCGATGGCGCGGGGAGCGGTCGCCCCGAGGCGGGTGATCTCCTGTTTCTCGATTGCGGTCAGCAGCTTGGCTTGCATGGGAAGGGTCAGGTTGGCTATCTCGTCGAGGAACAGGGTTCCGCCGGTAGCGATTTCGAACCGTCCCTGCTTATCACTTTTGGCATCGGTGAAAGCCCCTCTCCGGTGTCCAAATAGTTCGCTTTCGAAGAGCTGCTCTGGGATGGTCCCCAAATCAATACGCACGAACGGCTTGTCCGCTCGCGGGGAGCAGCAGCAGAGCAGGTTGGCAATCACGTCTTTCCCCGTGCCGTTCTCTCCCAGGATAAGGATGTTCGCGTCGGTATCTTTCAGTTTGTCGACGGTCTCGAAGAGTGCTTGCATCGGCTCGCTTTCGCCGATAATCTCCGGCATGGTCCGGTTGCTCTCGTAGGCAGCCACCTTCTGCTTGAGCATCGTCACCTCGGTACGCCGTTCTCGCAACTCGATGGCCGAGGAGACCGTGGCCAGCAGCTTCTCTTTCTCCCATGGCTTGGGAATAAAGTCGGTAGCCCCCGCCTTGATGGCGTTCACCGCCTTCTCGGTGTCGGCATACGCTGTGATGAATACCACCACCGCGTCCGGATCCTTCTTCTTGATGGTCTTCAGCCAGTGAAACCCTTCCCGCCCGCTATCGGCGTCCTTCGTGAAGTTCATGTCCAACAGGATTACATCGGGCTGGAACGTTTCCATGAAATGCTCGATTCTCTCCGGACGGGTGGTCACCTTTACTTTCTCCACCCGGTGCTGTAAAAGCAGGTTGAGGGCGAAGAGAATGTCTTCGTTATCGTCCACGATAAGTATTTTCCCGCGTTTGGTCATCTTGTTTATTTGCTATAAATATCTTGCAATCACGTGATTGTTGTTAACGAACTAAACTTGTTCTATTTGATTGAAAACGTGATGTATAATTAATCAACGTTGAAATAACAGGCCGTCGACTTTAAAATAACAGGTCGTCAACCTTGAGATAACAGGTCCCGGTGAACCTCGGGTAACAGCAAGCACTCACGAGAATTGTAAATTATCCGGTGCCATTTAAAGCCGAGCGGCATACCAGTCCCCCCCGGGATAGAGCAACCCGTTTTCTGATTTTCAAAGATACGCGTAAAAACAATACAACCGACGTGCGTAATCGAACATATCTCGTGCGATATAGCACGTGTTTACAAGCGAGTGTAAACCATATGGTGCTTTATATTAACTGATTATGTTTGTGGTATGGCTTTTGTTATTAGAATTAGTGTAAACTCTAGAGGTTAATGAAGCCAGCATATTTTATACTATTTCTCTTGGTGTTCATAGG
>JBBACU010000066.1:0-9301 GCA_041656815.1 Proteiniphilum sp. | reverse complement strand
AGTGGTTCCGGGTAGTTCAGGCCGTTGGATAATCCTTTCAGTAGTACAAAAGGCAGGCTCACTTCCGCGTACTCCCCGGTCAATTCCCGCAAGACATGAATCATCTTTCTGTTTAACGCCCTAGTCTGTTCTACTTGAGTGATAAACACCATGTTTTGTTCCCTCGGGGGCAGACTTCCCTCGGGTAACGCTAGCGCTTTATCCGCGATCAGTGCACTCGAGCTCTGTTTTCTCGCCATCCCCTCGAGCTTTTTCCACGTCGCGGCATCCAGTCCTTTGAACAGGGCCGGGTCGGCCGGGACATCACGGATAGCCGCGCCCAGCAGGTTAAGGAACAGCTTTTTCAGGGTAGGGTCAGCGGGTTGATTCATTATTTTTCCTTTTTCGATCTATAACTCTATGGCCTGTTCCCGGGCCTGTTGGAACGATACTGCATGTTACGCCTTCTCGACCAACCCTTCCTTGATCAGCTTGTCGATCAGGTTTTGCACGTCGGCCTCGGCCCTCTCCTTTTCCACGTCGTATTTATCGATCAGCAGGCCTACCCATTCCTCCTTGGTGAACTCCTTCTGTTGAGCCTCCTCAATCAAGTACGCCGCGGTGCTATTCAAGCTGATCACCCGCGTGTAATCCAAACTCGACCCGCTTTCGGATACCATCATGTACTCGTCGCCCACCTTGCGGATTGTAAAATTCTCTTTCAGTCTCATACGATTCATTCTTTAAAGCTTGCTTTCATCATGTAGCTGGTTAATCATGATTTCATGCTCGTTTCATATTTTGTCAAGTAACCGGGTGATATCCCGTTCGGGATAAATACAAAAATAGTGATTTTTATGATATCTACAGCCTATCTCTTATTGAATATGAAATTCAATCCTTGACTGGTGTGGTTGTAGGATTTTTTCAAATGTCATGATTTGTGCTGTTTTTTGAATAATGGCATTCTCCGGTAGAGGGCAAGGCATACCCGGCGCGGGAAAGGGTTCTTTGGCCACAGGTGGCGATAAAGATTCCATCGCGCGCTCCCCACCCGGATCTCTTTCCCGTTTCGGATCACTTCGGTCGCTTCCGCGATCACGTCCTCCCGGGTACACGTTTCAAATACCGATAGATTTCCATCGCCCTGCAACACGATGAAGTCATCGGCAATTATCTTTATCCGGTGCAGGACGTAACCCCCTCCTGTTAATTTTACGAGTAGCAGGCGTCCGGTTCGAAAAGAGCGACTATTTGGCTTTTCTATGATAATTTCATCTTTGCCATCCCTGATGAAGGGTAGCATGCTATTCCCTTTCGCCCGGATGCGCACGCGTTCCCCTTCCGCGATACGGCTGGCCACCTCCCGGAAAAAAGGCTCGTTTTGAATAATCTTGGTTTCCAATGCAAGAAGTCTATTTATTTAACCTTGCCGTTATACGATAAACAATGAAGGGAATGAACGGCGAAGGTTCATTTTGGTATACGTTCACACACGTGATAACCGTGTCGGCCGCCTCATCCGCGCCCTTAGAAGGCATCAACCCATCAGGGTCTCCGTGAGGCTCACCGCTTCGCGGTCCGGCCGGTTATCCAGCCTGTAGTAAGGCACTCTTCCCAGTATGTCAGTTATCAGGTCGAACGCCAGTTGTCGCCCTTTCTCGTCTGAACGCAGCAAGGCGGACGATTGGAACAGCGACGTGAACGCCTCCACGCCCTTCAATCGCGTCAGCTTGTTCTCCGCGCTTTGGTAGAGGTGCACGAAAGCCGATACTTCGGCAGAGGCATTCCGGTAACAGGGCGTGCTTCCGCTCCAGGGAGCCCCGTATACCCGCACTGATCCGTCGTTGAGCAGTCGTACGATTGGCTCGTCGTCATTGAGGAGGCTACTCCCCGGCACGAACTCCTTCCAGAGGCGGCTATGCGTGCTTTTGCCTGTGCCGCTCTTTCCAAGGAAGATGAGCGCCTTGCCCTCCTTCTCGGTTACCGACGCGTGTATCTTGATTGTTTGGTGATGAATGGCCGCCATGCCGTAAGCAGCCCGTAAGAGATATAGCAGGAACTGGCTCTCCTCCCGTTTCGCGAGTGTCAAGTCGCTTTTGAAAATCGTACGATCCTTTGAAGCGAACATGTAATGAATCTTGTCTTCGATTCTCATCGAGATCGTGGTACCTTCTTCCGTGCGGTAAACATGGAACTTGGTCCCTTCAAAATCCATCGTTTCCACCGGTTCTGTTTCAGGGACGGGAATATCCTTATTCCCTGAAAACCGGAAAAGCAGTTTGGTGGTTCTACTTTCGCTGTTTGTTGAAGAAGTGCCGTTGTTATGGGTCACTACGGTTTTGTCGGTCCTCCCGGTTTCATCGGTTTCTCTAATTTTGTCGATCTCCCTAGTTTCATCGGTTTCTCTAATTTCGCCGATCTCCATGCGTCCGGCAGCCTCCCCGGTCGGCAGAGTTTCCCAAGCCCCCCGGGGTACCCAAGCTTCTTCTGAAGCCGCGTCCCTTTCAATCCAGAAGGGCCGGAAAGAGGGGAGGAGCATCGTTGTCAATTCCTTGTCCGGGGTTTCTACCGTGAACCGGTGCCCGGCGATTTCGCAATAAAGTTCTTGTAACATAGTTGATCACGGGTAAAGTGCTCTCTGATGAGTGCCTGGCTTCATCAGGCGGCAAAGTACAAAGCTGTAAAGTTACTAAAAATAACCCTACAATCCCTCGTTTCCTGAATTTCGTGAGAGAATATTCCAAAAAAATGAATCATATTTTTCCAGGTATCAATAATGATACCTATATTTGTATTCAAATCAATTATCTGAAAGCATGCCGGAAGTGTTAAGAAAAATGGGATACACGTTTTATTTTTTCTCGAATGATCACCTACCTATCCACATTCACGTGAGGAAAGGAAATGGAGAGGCAAAATTCGAGTTTAAAGAAAATGGTGAGATAGAGTTGAAAAGATCTATTAATATGAAGGTGGCTGAATTTAAAATGGCTCAATCTTTGGCGGAAGCTTATCAAGATGAGATAATTGATGAATGGATAAAATATTTTAATGAGTGAAATTGATATGGAGTTGACAATTAATGATATAGAGAGAGTTTGGTTTGAGGATGAGCATATTTATCTTCGTGTAAAGGATGGAAGAGAGCAAGGAATGCCAATACGTTGGTTTCCTCGTTTGCAGAACGCGTCTAAAACGGCTAAAAACAACTTTGAAATGCGCACATGGGGAATTCATTGGCCGACATTGGACGAGGATCTCAGCTATGGCAGTTTTTTTACCTATAACAAAGATGAAGTAGAGAAGGGTCGAACGGAAGTACAGTTGTTGCTCTCCCGTTTCCCGGCCATAAAAATAAATGAACTTGCCGTGATTGCAGGTATAAGCCCTGTCTTGATGAGGCACTATGCTTGTGGCGTGAAAACCCCGTCTGCCAAACGCCTCGCGCAAATAAAAGAGGCACTGCATAAGCTAGGGCGCGAACTTATCGCCGTGTAATTAGGTAATCAATAATTTTCTCCATCCAAATCAGATACAAAAACGCTACGCATTTTTGTTAAAGTGTTCCTCGATCCGCTGCTGCAATTCCTTTACAAAAGTGCTTACGGGAACAGCATGGTACTCTTCAATCGCTTCACGGAAATGCGATATTAATGACAAATGCTTATACCATCAGAAGTGCTGCTGTTTCAGGCCGACACCGAGACGAACCCTGCCTTTATGCTTCGTGAGTAATTCCCTTTTGAAAAGCATGGAGCAAAGTAAAAGCATACTCAATATCTGTATCTAATTTCCTTGCCCATTCTCTGGCAATGGCAGATTTTGAAGCATCTTGCAAATTAGCATTTAAAACCTGTAATACTCTTTCCGAAATAGCCTTTGATTTTTCCAAGTACAATCTGGATTTTCTTCCCAACATTTCTGCCGAAATTATTCTTGGGTCAAACGGATTCTTGTCCAATATATCGTAGTGGTGTTGTACGATTTCATCCCAGGACAGATCATAATAATGCTGAATAATTTTCAGAATATCCGAAAGATCATTCTCTCTTTCTTCCGGGCGGTCGCTCCATGAGATCAACTTTAATATTACCATACCCGGTAGAGGAGGTATGTTGGCGATTTTCTCTTCTATATACACCGTAACAGCTTCTTCCATCACTTCAGGGAACCCAAGCAAATGTAAATCGGTGTGCCGCTCATTGAAGTTAATGGTGGAATGCTCTTCCATTTCTCCAAATGGAAGCACGTCTATAGCTACTTTAAATGTGTCCGAGTAAAAAGTCCATGGCGCGGACGCTTTTCGGAATCCACTGGATTCCAGTGCAGTACTTATGATCTCATATTCTCTCATGCTTGAGATCATCACGGCAAAATCAATGTCCTTGGTACCACGACTTGGCTTAATACCTTGTTTCAGCAGTTCAAGTGCAATGGCATTTACACCTATCAGATAATAGGGCGTTTTTAATTCCTGCATTATCTCGTCAATGCAATCAAAGGTTTCTTTGAAGTAAGGAATCGCTAATTCTTTATAGGTTTGGCAGGATGTACTCACGATAAATTTTTTCTGCCGTTTCTTTATTCCGTTTTCCACCCTCTATCATCAGATCGGCATATACCAATATTGGAGGAACAGTTTCCCCTTCTTGCTTATTCCAGAACATCTCCAATACTTCAATCTCACCTTTTTTATCGGGCATGAGGTGGTAGTTCTTTATTAATTCCATACGGTTTTCGAGGGTGTATATCAAAAATTTTTCAGGTCGAAGATGATTGGTGAGTATATCTGCTGCCGGTTCGCCTCCCCATAATGTCTTATGGTTATCAAATGTGATGTCCTGCCAGTTGTCTTTCATGGTGTATCGTCCCTTTTTGAGTTTAGGCCGGAGAACCGTCGAGTACTCTGATACCCATCTGTTCAGTAAGTCTTTACGGTTTTCCCATACATGAGCTTTGTTATTCAGCGCAATCAAATAGCCCGTTTCCTTTAAGCCGTCTATTACTTGTGGTATGTTGCCCAAAGCGACATTAGTCCTCTCTGCCAACTCCCTTTGAGTGAGGTTGATATCTTCTTTATATTCTAGCAGATAGAACAATACTTTCAGGCCGGTTTTGGTAAATGCCCGGTTTCCTTTATTTTTCTCAATGCCTGGTTTTTTGTGTGTGTCCACAAACAAGAATAAGTCTCCTTTTTTCAGGAAAATATTTCCGTTAGTCTCTAAATAAGGTATTCCTTTTTGTCTGAGTTCTTCCTTAATTTTTGGGAAGATATGATTGGCTACCAGTAAAAAATTCTCATGGTGGTGAAAATTATCTTCCATTTGTTGAAGTTGATAACTTCTTACTTCACGTTTCACTTCTACAATAAACGTGTATTTCTTGCCACCAACAGTAAATTCTAAAACACCGTCTAATGGCCCTCTCTCATTCAAGATAAATTGAAAGCCGGTAAATTGTTTCAGATTTTCAAGCGCGGTATGTACTACTTCCAGTTTCATTTGTTCACAAATATACAATGTTCACGTAACGTGAACAAGCAAAATCATGAATATTTTAGGATCGCGATGGCTGTTGCTGCCAGCAGAATCAGTTCGTGCCGCATAACGATGAAGCCTTCCAGCATCGGGCGAAATAAATCCCGCTGTCCTTTTTCCGGTAATTTTCCTAACATAATTGGCGGGGTTTTATACCGTAAAGATACGAAAATCGGTAAATACGCACAACATTTATTTGAGTTATTTTACTGTAAGTCATACTTGTAAGCGAAACTTAAGGAGCGACTATTTGTTAAATAAATTATTAACCTTAAGAATGCAGCGACCAAGTAGAGGGTGAGTGTTATAATAATCACGTACCCTGGTTGCGTGAAAATTTCTAACCGCGAAGTATTGTAGATTACGATAGTGCGATATCAATGACAAATGCTATTATAAAACAGGCCAAAAGAATGGCTATTGTTACGCGTAAGAATATTGAAAATCGGGATGTTTCATGGAACCATTATTTTGAATCATTATGTCGCGTACATTCCTCAAGAAAAGAATCTTGTCCCCATGTCATTAGAGCAGTTTAATGAAGAGGCTTAGCAATCATTGACTGATAAAATGGATAATCAGGTGGTCATGTAATCAGGTAATCATGAGCGGGCACCATATTGATTACTTTGCCATCTTTTTCGAATCGATCGCTTTGATTAAGAGTCACAATTGTACCTTCTTCAAGCCCGAGGTCAAGCATCGCTTCTAACAAACCATTGTACTCTCTTTCGAAGTTTTCATCATTTACCGTAAAACATACTTGTATGGCTTCTTTGATCGAATTCTTCTTTAGCGCTATAAAGTCACATTCGCCACGATCTTTGTAGTAAAATAGCTGTGTATATTTTCGACGAAGATGCAGGAATATCAAATTCTCGAATCGTCTTCCACTATTTTCACTTGTTGATATGGAAGTCTTCGTGTAAATCCCCGTATCCATCACGTAAACTTTTTTGGGATTACGAGCTTGAACCTTCAACGAATGGCTAAACCTCGGTATAAACTCCAAGAGGTAAGCATCTTTCAAGAACGAGAAGTATTCCAAGAAAGTAGCCGCCGATTTTATATCGAACATCCCGACTAACCCGTTAGCAGAAACCGGATTCCCCATATTGGTTATCAAGAACACGGCTAATTGACGTAGTGAAGCAACATCACGTAGGGAATGCCTAACCGCTATATCCCTCATTAATATATCATCAACAAGCGTGTTCAAGATCAAAGGCATTCCCGTTTTCACATATTCGGGTATTCCGCCCGTTTTCAGGTACTCCATCACCGCGTCTTTTCCGTTCTTTAATTCGTTGAATTGTAGAAATTCAGAATAAGAGAACGGGAACAATTCCATGGATAAGTGCCTTCCCGTGAGGTGTGTTCCTAATTCCTTGCTCAACATCGAAGCGTTTGAACCTGTTATAAACACGCGGTACCCTTCTCGTAAAAGTTGGTTGATATACGTTTCCCACGCTTTCACCGCCTGTATTTCATCAAAGAAGAGGACTTTTATCGCTCGTTTTTCTATTTCCTTGTGGAGACGAGTAAAATCACTCACTTCGAAAGCGGACAGGCGAATATCGTCAAAGTTCAGGTAGATGGCATCCTGGTAATCTCTACCAAGCAGTTGCAAAAGTAACGTGCTTTTACCACAGCGGCGAATGCCGGTTATGATGGTCGCGAACGAGTCGGATACCGGTACGTTTGCCAACGCGTCACGCGGCAATCCCCGGTTTTGTTTCAAAAAAGTTTCTTTCTGCGCGTCAATAATAAAGGCTATTTCATCTTGTCGTATCACAATTTCACGTGTTGTCTTATTCTCCGCGTAGCATAGCCAAAGTGGGTTTGTGCCGTGCCAAGCCTCTTCGAGAGTAATATCTTTCAATGCAAAGATAAGATATCTTTTAATATAATGAATGAATATTTTTCGTTATCTTCTTTCGATTTCTTAGGCTCAAAACAAACATGTTGCCAATTGCTTATTACGTGTAATTCTAATTGCAGGGGTTTTTAAGGCTTGATGATGAAAATACGATTCGTGATATACTTGTTCCCATGTCATTAGGGCAATTTAACGAAAAGATCGAGCAATCATTGACCGATGAAAAGGAGGGAAGATGGACTCGGGTAGAAGATTTAAAGCGAAAAATTGAAAAATGGGGAAGTAACGTTTGACCTCGTGAGAGATTCAATAAAGCCTTTGAATGCTAAGCTATGAAATGTTCACGCTTATCAGTTGCAGAATAGCCTGTTGTACCTTTCGGAACGTTGTCTCGTTAATCTGTCCTATTTGCTTGATAAGCCTCTTCTCTGATACGCATCGAATCTGAAAGCAATCTATAGCCGATGTTTTTAACAAGCCTGTTTGTTTATCAGCGCCTATCTCGACCATCCATGATACATTTTTATAATGCTCTTTCCAATCTGTAAGAGGGACGATTATCCTCAAGGGCAAAATACCCACGTTATTATCGTTGATAATTACAGCCGGGCGTTGTTTTTTTATTTCCGCTCCAATTGTCGGGTTCAAGTCCACGATCCAAATCTCACTCTGTTTCATAATAATCTTCTCCATCCAATTCAGTGAAAGCGGTCAAATCAGGGTCATTCTTATATCCGTGGAGCATGATTTCCGAGGATTTTTTAAGCATATCCTGTCTGGCGACATCTGTAATAATACTTTCCAGATACCTGTTCAAACTTATTTTATTCTCCTTCGCGACTACATTTAAATGATCAAAAACATCTTTTGGGATTGTAATCAGCTTGGTCTTTTTTTCTGACTTTAATGTGTTCATATTTTTTACATATAAATATATATACAAATATATATATAAAATGCGGTTTCGCAAATTTTTCCGTGCTATAGACAAATGCTATTATAAAACAGGCCAAAAGAATGGCTATGGAGTTACTAACTTTGGAGAAGGAGGTAACAACGCGGTTCACTTTATCGATATCCTGCGTTGGGGTATGGGAGTAACATTCCCGTCACGCGTAAACTCGATGGGTGGGAGGTATGTTTATCAAGACGACTGGCAGTTCCCCGACACGCAGGTAATGAACTTCGAGTTTGGCAATGATAAAATGATTACTTGGGAAGGAAGAAGCTGTAACGGCCGTAATATTGAAGACTCATCTGTTGGCTGTGCTTTCTACGGGGAGAAAGGAAGTTTGGTTATTGGCGGTGGTAACGCGTACAAGATTTATGATCTCAAAAACCAATTAGTGAAAGATGTCACGAGCGAGATGAGTTTCCGGGCAGGTGATACCGCGAACCCCACGCAACAACTCGATTCGTTCCACTTCTCTAATTTCCTAGATGGTATTCGTAAAGGCAGTCCATTAAATGCCGATATTAACGTGGGATGTATCAGCACTATGATGTCTCATTTGGGGAATATTTCGCAACGAACAAACAGTACTTTCGAGACCAACCCGTTAAACGGGCGCATCCAGAATAACCGGGCGGCGAACAAGCTTTGGGATAGAAAATACCAAAAAGGGTGGGAAATGAAATTGTAAGAGGTTTTTGTTAATTCTCTCGTTGACCGTCGGGACAGGTATAATCAGCACCAGGTAATACCTGCCGACGGTTTTTTTAGATTTATACGGGCACTTTCATTAATTAGTCAGCCCTTAAAAAGGGTTCAATCATCTGAAATACAATAAAATAGGAAGTATTTTTCTTGGTTATATTTGCAAGTTTTCGTAAATTTGAGTTATAAATCTTGCAGGAAATTATGCTGGCAAAACAACAAGACCGATCCCAACGCTCATTGTTC
>JBBACU010000065.1:0-9401 GCA_041656815.1 Proteiniphilum sp. | reverse complement strand
CACGTGTTAATCGGGGTGCTGGGGCTCATGGTATTTACCGTGAAAGCACAGCATGAACCTTTCGAGAGCTGGAGTGCCGGGATAAATGCAGGTTTATACGGTGGCGGGATACAAGGTGCTACATCGCTTTCGCCTAATTTCACATTGAGAGCAGGATTCGACTTCTTTACATATAGCAAAGAAGACGTGGCGGAATTTGATGTAGACGTGGAATACGGGGGATACGAGGCGACAGCTACTGCCGAACTGACCAATGTCAAGGTCACCTTTCCTAACTTCAAAGCCATGATCGACTACTATCCCATGCAAAACGCCATCTTCTGTTTAACAGGGGGGCTTTATTTTGGCAATAACAGGGCCACCACGAACGGGTTAATCAGAAACTACCGGGAATTGTCGGATCAATTGGGAGAAAATCCCGACTTGCGATACGAGGACATTGTAATCACACCTAACGATGATGGCACCTTCTTTGGAAAACTGGGTATGGGAAATACTGTCAAGCCTTATTTAGGGATTGGCTTGGGAAGAACCATTCCTCGTAACAGAGTGGGTTTCAAATTTGAGCTGGGGATGGTGTACCAAGGAAAATACTCGCTCTCGAGCCCCAACATGAACGAAGCCGGCAACAATTGGGTAAATGAACTAATCAATGAGATGGACTTACCTATATCAGAAAAAGCACTAAACTGGTGGCCTATGTTGAACTTGTCGCTGGCTTACCGGATCAGGTAGCGCATACAATAGCAGTGGTCAACAATCACACGAATAAAAAAGGGGATACTATTTCTAATCCCCTTTCAGCGGAAAGAGAGGGATTCGAACCCCCGGCACCCGTGAGAGTGCAACGGTTTTCGAGACCGCCCCGATCGACCACTCCGGCATCTTTCCTAATCGGCTACAAAAATACACTATTTTCCGGAAACTCGGACAAAATTGTCCGCGAAATTTAGCTTCACCGGTTTATTACATGTCTCGGAGAATAACGGAAGCGCGGAGCCGTCCTTTCTTTCAAGGCAACACTCGGCGAGACGGAGTATTGCCTTGAACGATCGGCTTAATGCATGGCTTATTCTCCCAGTACATGCAGGGCTTCCTTTGTCGCGTCGAGCAAGGGTTCAATGGATATAGGCGAGCCGACGGCATGCTTCATCCACGCTTGAGGGATGATGCTACCGAGCGTGTACATCCGATCCATTTCTTCTGCCAAGCTCTTGCCCCGCACCTGTTGCTCAATCTGGAAAGAGATCAAGTGCCCCATCGGGTAGTTGGGCAAGTACAGCGGGTAATCGATCATGTGGGAATAGATGCCCAACAAGGTCTCGTCCTTTCCCCCCAGCACACCGGCATAGTAACTGTTCCATACCTCCTTCGCGATACGGATGACCGCCTCTTTCAACTGTCCGGGAGTAGCCCCGGGATGAGCGTATAGCCATTCCCATACTTGGATATCGACCAACGAGACGCCCATGATCTCGTAGCAGGACCAGAAAATATCGAGCGCCATGTAGTGGTCGTCATCGGGGCTGGGATTCTGTAAGCCGAGCAGCTCCAAGTCACGCTTCTGGAAGAGGAAAGCCACTGCCTCGGTGAACGCGGTGTTGGGAACGCCATTGAGCAGGTAGTAATCCACGTCATTCATGGTGATGGTCTGCTCTACGTTGTGCCCGAACTCGTGCACCGCGATGTTATATCCTTTATAATCCAACCCGTTCTCACCGACGCGGGTGCGTAACCGGGCCACGTCGTCACGCATGGCGGCACCCCAAGCATGTCCCGCGCCCCGGGAGGCATCAACCGTGATGAGCGAGGTGATCTCCTTCGCCTTGTCGGCGCTCCATCCCAGCTTTATTAGCATGTTGGGGAGGTCGGACTCCAATGCCTCGCCACTGGGGTATTTGCGTTGAGTGATGGCAGTTAATTCATCCTCGGGGATGCCTCCGTCGGACCTGAAGCCGTTGTACCAGATATCAAATGGCTCCAGTTCTCTTCCCAAGCGCGCTTCAATAAACGCGGCCACCTCTTTTACCGTTGGCGAAGAGATCAATCCTTTAAATAGCGTCTCCACATCCTTTTGAGGCACCTCCATCGTCCCGTCGAACGCGCGGGCAAGTTGCGTGGGATAATGCACATTATAAGGATCGAGTTGCCGCATGGCTTGAAAATTTTTCAAGAACACCTCGTACCTCGTCGTTTCCTCGGGCGTGGCATCAACCGGGTTTCCCTCTTCAAAAAGCTCGTTAGTTGATGGGTTCCACGCGTGCCGGTCATCGTTGATGACTTCCACCGGGATGGTTTGGTCGATGACTCGCTTCATCACTTGGTAAATCATCCGCTGCTTTACCAGTCCCTGCTCGCTATCGGCGTAATTCGATTTCAGTTCATCCCGCAATCCCCAGTGGGAAATCAACTTCATATCCGCCGGGAAGAGTGCCTCGCCATTCTCGTCACGAAGGATACCCATATAGATATTGTAATCGGATATATACGCGTCGGCTTCGGTCACCGTTCTCGAAACATCCTGCTGGATGGCGGCCGGCACACGCGAAGTAAACCGGTCGCCCATTCGCGCGTAGGACCACTCGCTCCGGGACCATGTTTCACCCCGTTCCGTTTTTTCATCCAACGAATAAAACGGAAAATTGAGTGCCGTCAGGAAAGCAATCTTATTGGCATAGAGATCGTCCGTCAGGTGCGCCGACGCGCTATAGCTGCCAAACATCATATCTACCGGAGTGATCTCGGGCCCTTCCAATTGCAACGGCGCCTTCAGCGCCACGTTCATCTTGTGAAAATAGCCGTTAATCACTTCAAAGTTGCGCTCCAGCGTGACATAGAGCTGTTCCAAACGCATGCTGTCGGCCACGAATGAATCGAGGCAGAAACGACTGAAATCGTCCGCTGTGCCATCCGCCTCGCGCCATAACCCCGCGGCTTGTCGCACTCCGCGCTCCGCGCGAAACGAGTGGGCGTCTCCCAACGAATCGTTTAACTGGCGGATTATCGCCTCCACACGGGCATCGGGTATAAAATTAATATCCTGCATCGGGTCTTTTTTTGATTTTGATGGGGTAGTACATGCTATTGCCCCTAAAACAAGGATAAAAAGGGAAAAGTTGATAAGCTGTCTCATAGGGTTATTATACTTTGTACCACGAAGGCACCGGTTTAATTGTTCGCGGGCTTTCCGTAAGTCATCCCAAACTTGTTAACGTTTCATCGACACGCTAAGCGGCGACATACCTCACGGGATGAATGCGCAAATTTACAAAATTCCGTCGAACAGAATAAAATAAATGCTGGTAATCACGTGTGTTCAGAATGAAGGATGTGTTTTTTCTCTTTTCCGGATAGAAATAGTGGGAATTTTGTTTTCTTTGTAATTATCGTGGCGTGTCACGAAAATGATAAATTCACAGGCATAAAATTTATACCCGTATGCGATCTACAACTTTTTTTCTTCTTCTTATGGTATCGATGACACTGTATGGACAAAACCCAAGCATTATCGCGGAAAACGCGACAGTGAAAAAAGCCGGCACCGGCTACGCCTTTACAGAAGGGCCGGCTGTGGATGCCGAGGGGCGGGTCTTTTTTACCGATCAACCCAACGACCGCATCCACGTGTGGGATGAGGGTAAAGGGATCAGCCTTTGGCTAGAAGGCTCGGGGCGGTCTAACGGCATGTATTTTGATAACGACGGCCAGCTTTTAGCGTGCGCCGACGAGCATAACCGCATCGTTGGGTTTAACGACCGGAAAGAGACGCGTACCCTGTTCGAGAACTATGATGGTAAACACCTGAACGGGCCCAACGATTTGTGGGTCTCACCCACGGGGAATATTTACTTCACCGATCCCTACTACCATCGCGACTACTGGGAAGAGGGGCATGCCGAGGCACAGGACGCGCGCGGCGTCTACCTCCTTTCGCGGGATGGCAGGATATCCCGGGTTAGCGAGGAGTACAAGCAGCCCAATGGCCTTATCGGCACGCCCGACGGGAAGACACTCTACGTGGCCGATATCAATGATAGAAAGATATGGAAGTACACCATACAACCCGATGGCACGCTGAGCGATCGTACTTTCTTTGCCCCGGAAGGCTCCGACGGGATGACCATCGATCAACAAGGGAATATCTACCTCACCATGGGTAAGGTGTGGGTGTACTCGCCCCAGGGGGAACTGATCGCGGAGATCGAGGTTCCTGAACATCCCTCGAACGTCTGCTTTGGCGGGAAAGAACGGGATATCCTGTTTATCACGGCCCGCACATCGGTGTATACCCTTAAAATGAACACGAAAGGGGTAAACTGATGTGATGATGTGATGATTAGATTAATGTGCCGATGTGATTCAATGTGCCGATGTGAATAATGTGAATAATGTGCTAATGAGACTAATATAAAGACGAAGTATATAAAACAGACAGACATGAACGAGATTAACAAGTACGTGAAGACCCACGAGAAACGCTTTCTGGATGAACTTTTCGAGCTGATTCGCATCCCTTCCATCTCATCGCTTCCCGAGCATAAGCCCGATATGTACCGGGCCGCGGAGAAGTGGAAAGAGGTTCTGCTGGCCGCCGGGGCCGATAAAGCGGAGGTGATGGAAACAGCCGGGAACCCTGTTACGTACGGCGAGAAGATCATCGACAATAAAGCACCTACCGTACTGGTTTACGGCCATATGGACGTGATGCCGGTAGATCCGCTGGAGTTATGGAAAACCGATCCCTTCGAGCCGGTCGTCAAGGACGGCAAGATATGGGCACGGGGAGCGGACGACGACAAGGGGCAATCGTTCATGCATGCCAAAGCGTTCGAGTACCTCGTGCAGTCGGGTAAGCTGGACTGCAACGTGAAGTTCCTCATCGAGGGGGAAGAAGAGGTGGGGTCTCCCAACCTCCCCAAATTTTGCAAGAAACACAAGAAGATGTTGCAGGCCGACGTGATCGTGGTATCTGACACCTCGATGATCGCGGCAGACGTGCCCTCCATCACCACCGGGCTGAGGGGCTTGGCCTACTGGCAGGTTGAAGTGACCGGCCCCAATGCCGATCTGCACTCGGGCCTTTTTGGCGGGGCAGTTGCCAATCCTATCAACGTGCTCTCCAAGATGATTGCCCAAACCGTGGACGAGAAAGGGCGTATCCAGATCCCGGGATTTTATGACGACGTGGCAGAGGTTTCCAAGAAAGAGCGTTCGATGATGGCCAAGGCTCCCTTCTCCGCACGGGAATACAAGAAGGCGATCGGCGTGAAAGAACTCTTTGGCGAGACAGGATACACCCCCAACGAGCACACGGGCATCCGCCCCACGTTCGACGTGTGCGGCATCTGGGGCGGCTACACGGGAGAGGGAGCAAAAACCGTACTGCCCGCCAAGGCATATGCCAAGATCAGTACCCGCTTGGTACCGAACCAAGACCACAACAAGATGGCCAAGTTGTTTGTTAAGTATTTTGAGGCGATCGCTCCCAAATCGGTCAAGGTGAAGGTTGATTACCTCCATGGAGGCCCTTCGTATGTTTGCCCCATCGATCTCCCCGCCTACAGGGCAGCCGAGAAAGCGTTCAAGGAGGTGTACGGGAAAGATCCGGTACCGGTACGTTCCGGTGGCAGCATCCCCATCATCGCGACATTCGAAGAGATACTCGGCATCAAATCGGTGCTCATGGGGTTCGGCCTCGCGTCTGACGCGATCCATTCACCCAACGAGAATTTTCCGTTGGAGCAGTTCTACAACGGCATCCGGACAATACCGTTGTTCTACAAACACTTGGCAGACGAACTGAAAAAGTAAGCCGGCCTTTGCGGCTATTGTCAGTATCACCTGCTTTGGAAGTGCTTTTAAAAGAGCGTGATGAATGTCTAACTTTAAAAACAAAAGTATGCGAACCTACACTACTTTATCAGAAGCTATTAATGACTTGACAGAAAGAGGCTATACTGAAAACTTCAACGTGGAAAGTGACTGCATTGTATGCGGCGAGAACAGGATACGCCTCCATCCCGACGAGTTTGAAATTGATGAGGTGTATCGCTTTCAGGAGATGTCGGACCTCGATAACGAGAGCATCTTGTACGCGATCTCTTCCCCGCGGAACAGGATGAAAGGGCTACTCGTGAACGCGTACGGGATTTACTCCGAGACAGCAACTACCGAGTTGGTAGAGAAGCTTTCGGAACGCAAGTAAGGAGACGGGGCGCGCCCGATAGCCGCGTATGCCATATAACGTGTTTCTGCCGTGACAGGCGTCATGGGCAGGTAGCCAGAAGAGACTTTCTCATACTCCACCACCAGCGGGTGCTCCCGCTCCATTTCCCGGTGGAACGACAAAGCTTCTCCCGGTTTTTTAAAATAATCCACCGCGAACATTCCTTCCCTCCCCGGACGGACAAATCGCTCGTGGAAGACGCGCGATGCCACGCCCATGTTCATCCGTGCGTTGATTTCAACGCAAGGGTGCACCTTATAGCCATCCACGGTATTGCAAACCATCATGTCCACCCCCATGTATCCCCGGTAAAGGGAGAAACGAGAGGACAGTTCTTTCAGCAGGTGATTCTTGAGTTGATGCAGTAGTGCCGGTGACGCGTAGCGGGACAAAATCTCTTCAACCCGGGTATCGGTAAGTAGTTCGTTGCCCATATAGGCACCGGAATTGGCAGTGCGAAATAAGGAGTAGCCCGCGAACCGGATCTCCCGGTGGTCAAGGTAAAACTCCATCGCGAAGTCTTTCACCCGGTCCATGACCGGTTCCGCGACTACGCCCCCTTGCTCCCGGATGACCCGCCGGCACCAATCGGTTTGCTTGTCCGTGATTCCACCCAAGATCCACACCAACCCCTTGCCGCTGCCCGACAAAGGCATCTTCAACACTTTGTCTCCCGGTATAAATTCTAAATAGGCCAACAACTCTTCTATTTCCAAGAAAAAGCGCGACTCTCCCGTGAATGCTTGCACTTCCTGCAACCGCAGTTCTCGCAATACCTCCACCGCGTGCACCCGGTTAGAGTACCCACGCAGCCTTTCCATCTCTTCGAGTGAAGGAAGTTGGCTCTCGCTCGCGCCGTGTGTCCGTAGCCGGCGTACCAGCGAAGGGTTCCATCCCCATGGAATAATCTGTTCGTCGGAGTATAACGCGATATCGCAAAAAGGGACAAGGGAGGCCTGTAGCGGCAAGACCTCTTTCATCTTGTTTAAAAAGGAGCGATTATCCGTTCCCTCGGCAATCACTAGTGCCCCTTTGCCATTAATCGCTTTTTCCCCGGCATACCAGATAGGGAACACGGCCAGTTCCCGTGCCATGCGCACCGCGGACGCGGGAGGCGTGTAATTGGCCTTGAAGTTAGCCAGCGCGAGGTCGTTCTCGGGATTAAAAAGATGCATGAGGACAAAAGTAAGAAAAAACCACCAAACGATATCATACGGTCTGGTGGTTAATAAATAATCTTACTTTCTCCATAACTTCTCATATCCTCCAGCAACTTACCTTTGATCCAAGGTACTATCTTCCACACGAACGCGGCTGAAATGACGGCCGCCATAAAAGCCATACGTCATCCCGCTACTTAGTTCCATCATGGTCGGGTAAGTAGAGGAAATCAGGTAATTGGCGAAACACTGGAAAACACGTTCCATCTATTTACCCGGTATCATAAATGATGTTTTCAACTTCGAGAGGTCTTGGACTCCATACTTGGAAACTAAATAGTGTCCTTTCTCCTTGTCGCGTGAAAGGGAGGTTACGTGCTTTCACTCCCCCGTTATGATCTATCAACATCTCGGATATTTTCTCTCCCCTGGTGGGGATACCGCCACCGGCAAGGAGCTTTTCCAGGGTCTCGAATCCTTTCGCGGAGGAAGTGATCCGGGATAACGTGCTGACATAAAAAGCACTGTTCACGTCTTGGTGCTTCACGAGCACCGGGGAAATTCCCTTCTTTTCATTCTCCCCACGTAGGACAGCTGCGGTCTTCAACTCCTCGGGCCGGTGATTCCAAGCCCTCCAGTTCGTGTTGCACGCCTCGAGTAAAACTATCCCTTCATCCACGAAACTGGACTTCAAACTATAATCAGACACGTCTTCGCGCTGAATCTCGGTGAAGTAGAAATCAGAGTTCTTCAACCCTTTCGTCCATGACTTTTCTTTAGGAAGAAATGAAGAAGCACTCCTGTTATCGAGTTCCACTTCCACGGGCAACAACATGTTGTACGCTTCAAGGGTGGAAGGAACCGGACACCAAAGCCACAAGTCCGCGCCCTAGCTGCGATTCATACGCTCGCTCACCATTATACTTCGACACCTGCTCGGGCGTACCGTAATATGTCATGCTATGTTCTCCAATTCCCCAAGGCTTACCGATCTCCTCCCATCTCTTCATCGAGTTCTCATCTCCATAATGCCTCACCGTCACCGGGAGGATACCATCGCCATCGTCTTCCCCGTCGCTGGAAATCCAAGGCCTCGTGGGATCATTCCATTGAACGATATTCCTCCACTCAAGCCACGCTTTCTTCTGCATCTCCATCTATTCGGGCCGGTTAAAGACGTGCAGGATAACCGGCTTATTCTCATTGCTCACGCTCCATCCAAAGACGCTCGCGTGGTTGCGATCGCGTAGCACCATACGGCGTATATGCTTGCTGCAGTTTTCCCAGAAAACCGGTGAATCCATCTTTGGTCCTCCGTCACTCGCCCATATCGCTGTTTCAGCCAACACGCAGATACCCATTTCATCCGCTATATCGAGGTAGAACCGAGGGTAAACCTGCGCGTGTGGGCGAACGGCATTCGCATTGGCGTCTTTCCAGGCTGTGAACCAAGCCCACGCATACCGCCGTGTCATTTGTGGCACTCCCATGAAATGCCATGAATCACCTCTCAACTCGATTGGGTTCCCGTTCAGAAGCTGTTTGGTACCAGCAATGGTCCATTCACGCCAGCCAAAACGTTCATACTTCACATCGCCACCTTTATCGCCGAGCGTTAACGTGAAACCGTAGAGATTGGGATGCTCGGGCGTCCAGTAATCAAGGGCACCTTCTTCCACCGGTATTTGGACAACCATTTTCCGTGTGTCGTTGGCCGGTATTTCAACTTCTTGCTCGTTTAACACCAGCGAGGGAGAACCCGCCAATATCCAGTCGGGTACTGGAGCCGAATGTACATCGGTTCCCGCTTGATTGATCCATCGGCGAATATCGCCTTTTAACGTGGTTTTAATTTCTTCCCCGGTGGTGTTTCGTATCTCTACCTCTGCTTCTAACAAGGATTTCGAAACCAGGGGCTTCACAAATACATCGCTTACGTGTACTGCCGGAACTGCCGTGAGAAAGACATCCTGCCATATCCCCGACACGTGAGCCCCCACATGGAGCCGGCGGGC
>JBBACU010000064.1:0-9448 GCA_041656815.1 Proteiniphilum sp. | reverse complement strand
TTCAGGGGGGCTTACTTTTGAAAATAGAAAAATTATAAAAAGCAACGACTGATAATAAGCCGGTTAAAAGTAACGAAGAATCAAAATCGGTTTTTATCGGACGGCAATGATTCTTTTTCATATCGTAGTCAATAGTCTGATATCGGGCAAGGCTTCACTGGTCGACACTCATAACAGTTACCTTGAATGTAGTGACATCAACTAATAAAACCACAGTGCTGGTACAGAGATCGTGCAGTATTAACAGGGTGTTTATAGTAGTTGATATAGGGTTGATATAGATTATGCTATTTTTTGCTGTACAGATTATTTAATGTATTTTTGGAGTATCGTGCAAGTTGATGATCAAATCGAGCACCTATGCACTCAATATGTATAATCTCGGGCGGCAAAGGAAGTGGGAAAACTTTTTTTCTGATGGAGATTTTATCTCTCCTACAGATAAATGGTTTTGTTGCGAAAGGATTTGTAGCCATTCATGACGTTGAGTCGGATGCCTACCTGATTAAAAATGTGGCAACCAACGAGGAAGCGTTCATTATGCAGCGGGTTGCCGGATTTGAAAAACGCCCTCATCATTTCAAGATATTCCCGGAAGGAGTAGAAAAAGGGCTCGAATGGATAGAGGAGGCGCTGGAGCAGTCCCCCGACATCGCGGTTATCGATGAAATAGGGGGGTATGAACTGCGGGGGAAGTTCTGGAGTGAGGGCTTTACACGATTGGTGGAATCCGGTATTCCCCTGATTTTCACTGTCAAGACGAAGCATCTCGACAAGGTCATAAAAAAGTGGAATATCTCTGCTACCATCGTTTTCGATCCGGATGATTTTGGTAATCCCAGAAAGGCATATGAAAAACTAAAAGAATGGATGGAATCAACTCCGATGTAATAGCTGTGCCTAATATAACAGGTGTGTCCGATATAACAGGCGTGATCTTGGCCGGTGGCCAAAGCAGGCGTATGGGATTTAACAAGGCGGAGGCCACGGTTGACGGCGAGACTATGCTCGCCCGTATGATCGAGAAGCTTCGCGAGGTGACCCGCCATATTATCGTGAGCAGCGGATCCATCACTTATCCCGATTTATCGTGGCCCCAGGTACCCGATGAATTTCCTCAACAGGGCCCTCTGGGTGGAATATACTCTGCCTTGAAAGCTTCCACTACTCATTTAAACTTGGTGGTAGCGTGCGATATCCCATTGATATCCGTACCTTTATTAAACCATATTGTTTCAAAGGCAAAAGAGAACAGCGCGTCCATCACCGTCCCTGTCGACAGCAACGGCATGCATCAAATGCTATGCGCGGTGTATCGCCGGGATATTTTACCGGTACTGAAACAGCAGGTCGACTCTAACCGTCTTAAATTAAAAGCCTTATTGGATTTGGTGCCGGTTGAATATATTCATATATCCAGCGAGCATCCGCTTTACCAAGAGCATGCTTTTACCAATGTAAATACCGCTAACAGTTTACAACAAGCACGAGAGCTATGCCACAGCAAACAGCGTTAGTAAGCGACAAATGGATCAAAGCATCTGTTCTTGCCGGGTTGTGGGCAGGTGTTGAAATAATTGCAGGTAGCTTTTTGCACAACCTGAAGATCCCCTTTTCAGGCACTTTCCTCACGCTTATCTCCATCGTCTTGGTGATCGGGTTCTTTCAAATTTGGCCCAAGTATGGAATTATTTGGCGGGCGGGGTTGATTACCGCGCTCATGAAATCCATCTCTCCCAGCTCTGTTATTTTGGGACCCATGATTGCTATTACCGTGGAGGGTTTTATCATGGAGTTGTCTATTCGGGTTTTGGGCAGGAATGTGATGGGGTACCTAATGGCGGGCATGTTCACCATGGTGGGGATACTGGTTCATAAGATTATACGGCTTTACCTGCTGTACGGTTGGGATATTTTTTTGATCTATGAAGAGATGTACAATTTCGCGACCCGGAGCCTTGAGTTTCTTCATACGCAACCCATGCGGGCGGTGTTGATCCTCTTCGTGATATACGGGTTGTTGGGATGCTTGGCCGCGTTATTCGGCTACAAGCTGGGGCAAAAAGCAAAAGAGGAACAGCTTCGCGATGTCTCATTTTCAGAAGCATTAAAAAATGAGATGTGGGATCGCCCGAACGAAGCGATCGCCTATTCCACCCGGTATTTAATTATGCTTGTCCTACTTATCCCCCTGCTCCTTTTCGGGTTGAATAGCCTGGAATGGATTCCCGCGCTATTGATAACCATCCCTTGGTTTATTTTTGTCTTTCGTCGCTATCATTTCGCGTTGCGTCAGTTGAAAAAATGGCTCTTCTGGATGCAACTTTTTGTGATACTTGCCTTGGCCTTTTTCTTTAGCCAGACAACGGAAAGTGGACTCGAAGGCCGACTTGTCGCCTTGTCGGGTGGGTTTGTCATGGTGCTTCGCGCGCTCGTGGTTGTTACCGGCTTTGCCGCCCTGAGCACGGAGTTGCGTGCTCCTCTTATGCAGCGTCTCTTTTTTCGTTCAGGATTCCGGCAGCTTTATCTTTCCGTGAATCATGCCTTTGGAATATTGCCCTTGGTAATCAATAGTTTTACCTCCGCACGCCGGTTTATTGTAAATCCGGCACGCTCCATCGCGGTGAGCCTACGCCATGTCAACAGCTGGCATCTTCACCTGTTGCGGCTGCTCGATGAAGATCGTACCAACTGATACCCTGATCGGAAGAAGTAAACATACGGGAATACCAGTAAATGCATCAGCTTTGTATAGGGGAAAATCATAAAGATAAAAAACCCAAGAACGATGTGAAGTTTATACTGCAGCGGATGATTGGCCAGTATCAACCCGGCGTTGGGCTGAAAGGTGACAATCGCCTGCGACCATTCGCTTAGCGCGGCATATATCCCTATGGGCTCGACGGCCGTTTTGGCGGCGGCAGTGAGCCCGATGATTGCTTCGATCAGTAAGAGTATGATGATAAAATAGTCATGAAAACTACTGTTGTATCGTATGCGCGGAGAGCTAAATCGTCTGATTACTAATATAGACATGCCTACAACCGCCATGAGCCCAAACACGGAGCCCATGGATAAGGCAATCAGCCTCTTGGTTTCGGTGGTCATCACCAAGTGATAGATCGACTCGGGAATAAAGAGCGTGAGATGGCCGAAAAAGACAAAAATAATGCCCACGTGAAAAAGATTGCTTCCCAGCTTGACTTTCTTATCTGCAATAAACTGCGATGACTCTGCCTGGACCGATTTATTCATCATCACCAGTCGTGTTATAAACCCAAAACCGAATATTGTCAAGGCAATATAAGGGAAATAGGTAAACAGGAAATTGTTAATATAGTTATCCATGTCGGTTGATTTTTAGTACAAACAGCACAACGTATTTTACCGTGTATCTTACCGGTCGGTATTACAAGCTCCCCCTCCAAAAGTCACGGGTTCCTCTTCATATTCCGCGTCCAAGTCCAATGGTTTCTCGTTCTTAATCATCTCTCGGGTAACGGCCTTGTCCGGTTTTTTGGCCGATAACGAGATGATAGACTGAAAGATATAGCGATAATCGTTTCCGCTTTCGCTTAACGCCTCGTTAATCCTATCCATGATGTGCACGGTTTCTCCCAATAACTCGGCCGCCTTTGCAGGGGGGAGGGTTGAGAGGAACTCCAAGAAGGCCGGGATATAGTCCGGGAGCTCCTTGGTGGTGAGGTGCATGCCGCTCTCTTTATAAAACTCCATCAGGTTGACCATGGCTTGCCCCCGATCCCTGGAGTCGCCTTTGATATGCTCAAAAATATGCAGCGATACGCTTCTGGAATAGTCGAACAGCTGCACGTATTCTTCCTGCCAGTTCGTGAGATCGAGTGGGCCGAACCTACGGCAAAACTCGATCAATCCATCTATCTTATCTCCCTGCAACAGCGCTTCCTCCCTCAGCGCGTTTTCCACTTGCGGTAAAAACTGTTGCAACTCCTCGTTGGGATAGGAGAGTAAAAGAGACAGCACTTTGTATGTTTTTATCATCATCAGATTCCTCCAAACAGATTTTTAATTTTGTCGCTCTCTTTTTTATCCCCCTCGGGATAGCCGCAGCTGGATTGTTTTAGATAGACATTTTTGACCTCCTCCCTGTGGCTGGTAGGGATCACGAAGCGATCGCGGTAATTGGCTATGGCCATAAGGTGGTACATTTTTTCAATCTCTTCGGGTGAAAGGCCCGTGCCTTTCAAAACGGCAAGATTCTCCTCCTTGTCCACGATCTTGGTGCGCATATAGGCTCGCATGGCCAACATCCGTTTGAGTGCCCCCTTCACCGGTTTCTCGTCGCCCGCGGTAAAAATATTGGCCAGATACTGGTGTGAAATACGCATGTCGTCCACATCGGGCAGGATACCGTTCATGCCTATCGTTCCGCTATGGGCGGCCGATTGAATGGGAGAGAGAGGCGGCACGTACCATACCATGGGCAATGTCCGGTATTCAGGATGTAGGGGAAAGGCCACCTTCCAATCGATCGCCATCTTGTAGATGGGCGAGGCCGCGGCCGCTTTCAATACATTTTCGGGGATTCCCTGTTTTCGCGCTTCGGCAATTACCTCCGGATCCCGTGGATCTAAAAACAGATTCAGGTGCTCTTCATAAAGATCCTTTTCATCGGGGGTGATGGCTGCCTCCTTGATCTTATCGGCATCATACAGCATCATGCCAATGTACCGTATCCTTCCCACGCACGATTCACTGCACAGGGTGGATTCCCCCGCTTCTATCCGGGGATAACAGAAAGTGCATTTCTCCGACCGTTTGGTCTCCCAGTTGAAGTAGACCTTTTTATAGGGGCAGCCGCTGATGCATTGACGCCAACCGCGGCATCGGTCTTGATCGATAAGAACGATGCCATCCTCCTCTCGCTTGTAGATGGCCCCGGAAGGACAGACGGCCACGCAAGTAGGGTTGAGGCAATGTTCACAAATGCGGGGCAAGTACATGATAAAGGAGTTTTTAAACTCGCCGTAAATGTCTTTTGGCACATCCTTGAAGTTGGTCTCCTTGCTCCTTTTCTCAAATTCGCCCCCTAGGTCATCCTCCCAGTTGGGCGTTTTCTCAATTTTATCCATCACCTTTCCCGTCAAGATGGAATGAGGCCTCGCCGTGGGGGGAGTCTTAAACTTGGAGCCTTTGTGTAGAACAGAATAATTAAAGGTAAAAGGCTCGTAATAATCATCGATGGTAGGCATGGTGGGGCTGGCGAAAAGGTTCTTCATCACACCAACCTTGCTACCCATTTTGGGCGTGAGTCGCTCTTTATCCAACTTCCAACCCCCTTTCCATCGATCCTGATTCTCCCACTCGTCGGGATACCCGATGCCCGGTTTCGTCTCTACATTATTGAACCAAACATATTCAACGCCCTTGCGTGAAGTCCACACGTTTTTGCAAGTGACCGAACAGGTGTGGCATCCGATACACTTGTCGAGGTTCATGACCATGGCTATTTGTGCGCGTATTTGCATAGTGTTTGAGATTTTTATGATTCGTCGATGGGTTCATCCATCCATTCCACTTTGTCGAGTTTGCGGACAATGACAAACTCATCGCGGTTGGCGCCGATGGTGCCGTAATAGTTGATGCCGTAACTCAATTGCGCGTATCCGCCAATCATATGGGTGGGCTTGAGGCAAAGCCGGGATACGGAATTGTGCACGCCCCCCCGGTTCCCTGTAATCTGACTCACCGGCATATTCACGGTTCGTTCCTGGTTGTGGTACATGATTAACGCGCCGTTGGGAATCCGTTGCGACACCACGAGCCGCACGACGGTAGCGCCGTTTTCGTTAAACACCTCCACCCAATCGTTGTCTACCAGCTCCATTTTCTTCGCGTCCTCCTCGCTCATCCATGCCACCGGCCCTCCCCGACCAAGCGTCAACATCAACAGGTTGTCCGACCAGGTGGAGTGGATGGTCCATTTATTGTGGGGAGTCATCATGTTCAGGATCATGTATTTTTCATTGCCCTCCAACTTTTTGATCATCCCTTTCAACGATTTCGTATCGATGGGGGGCTTATAGCAGACCAAGTTTTCTCCAAAATCGATCATCCACGGGTGATCTTGGTAGAGCGACTGCCTCCCGGTAAGTGTTCGCCAAGGAATGAGTTCATGCACGTTGGTATACCCCGCGTTGTAAGAAACTTCGTGCGATTCCACACCGCTCCAAGTGGGGGAGGTGATGATTTTCCGAGGTTGCTGCAGCAGATCCTTAAACCGGATCTGCTCGTCTTCGCGCACCGACGCCAGATGACGGTGCTGGCGACCGGTCACCTTCTCCAACGCCTCCCACGCTTTCACGGCTACCCTTCCGTTGGTTTCAGGGGCCAAGGTTAGAATCATTTCGGCGGCATGGATATCGGTTTCAATAAGCGCTTTCCCGTTGGAACTGTATCCATTGGAAGATATATTCAGCTTCTTCAGCAACTCGACCTCTTCTTTGGTATCCCAGCTGATTCCCTTTCCCCCGTTCCCCAGCTTCTCCATGAGGGGGCCGAGCGATGTAAATCGCTGGTAGGTATCCGGGTAATCACGAATCACCTCGATGATATCGGGCATGTTTTTACCCGGTTTAAGCTCTATATCTTCCTCTTTCCAATCCTTGGCGAAGACGGTCTCCGAAAGCTCCATGGGCGAATCGTGTTGCATGGGCAGCATCACGATATCTTTCTCTTTTCCGAGATGGCCGGGAGAGAGGTCGGAGACTTTCTTTGCCAACCCTTTAAAGATTTCCCAATCGGTACGCGCCTCCCACACCGGATCCACCGCGTTGGAGAAAGGGTGAATGAACGGGTGCAGGTCGGTGGTGCTCAAATCATTCTTCTCGTACCATGTGGCTGCCGGAAGAACAATGTCTGAGTGCAGGGCCGAAGTAGACATTCGGAAATCGAGCGTCACTAACAGGTCCAGTTTCCCTTCGGGTGCCTTATCGTGCCATTTCACCTCGTGGGGAAGTTGCTGCCCGTTGGCTTTCAAATCTTCCCCTAACACGCTGTTTTGCGCGCCCAATAAGTGCTTCATAAAGTACTCCATCCCTTTGGCGCTCGATGCCAGGAGGTTGGATCGCCATATAAACATATTTCTCGGGAAGTTCTTCGGATCATCCGGATCTTCCGAAGCGATAGAAAGCTCGCTGTTCTTTAATTTTTGAGTGATAAAGCTTTGTACGCTTTCCCCTTGTTCATCCGCTTGCTGGCTCAATTTTAGGGGGTTGTCGCTCAACTGGGGACTCGAGGGCAACCACCCCATTCGTTCTGCCTTTACATTGCAATCGATCATCGACAGTTTTGCCCACTTCTCTTTATTTGCCAGTGGAGAGATCAGCTCTGTCAGCCCCACTTTTTCATAGCGCCATTGATCGGTGTGCATGTAAAAATAGGAAGTAGCGTTCATGTGCCGGGGCGGGCGATTCCAGTCGAGGGCAAACGCCAGCGGAGTCCAACCCGTTTGTGGGCGCAGTTTTTCTTGCCCCACGTAATGAGACCAGCCTCCTCCCGACTTGCCGATGCAACCACAAAAGACCAACATGTTGATGGCACCGCGATAAATCATATCGGTATGAAACCACTGGTTCACACCGCAACCGATAATAATCATCGATTTGCCTTCCGTTTTCTCGGCATTCTCGGCAAATTGCCGTGCGGTGGATATGATCTGCTCGGCGGGAACACCGGTAATTTTTTCTTGCCACGCGGGAGTATAGAGCGCGTCCTCTGAATAATCGGGAGAAGGAGCTTCCCCCGGAAGGCCCAACGAAAGGCCATAATTGGCAAGGGTCAGATCATACACCGTACAATAGAGAAAGTCCCCTTCGGGTGATCTCCGCACCGGTATTTTTCGATAGATGATCTCCTCATGCGCTGTATCTCCAAAATAGGGGAACGCCACCTCCGCCACCTCATCATAGTCGTTGGCAAACGACAGTTGGGGGGAGATCTCTTTTCCGGTCAAAACATCCACCATCTCCAAATTCCACTTCCGGCTCTTGTCCCAACGCGAGCCAATGGTCCCGTTGGGAATCACCATCTCCCCGCTTTTTTCATCAATGAGCAGGGGCTTCCAATCGGCATTTTCAACGTCCCCATACTTGGCCTTCATGTCACTGGCCCTTATTACCCGTCCTGCTTGGAATTTCCCGTTCTTCTTCTCTACTTTCACTAAAAATGGAAGGTCGGAATATTGCTTCACGTAATTCTCAAAATAGGGAGTCTTTTTTTCAATGTAAAACTCCTTGAGTATCACATGCCCCATGGCCAATCCCAACGCGGCGTCTGTGCCCTGCTTCGGCTTTATCCAAAGGTCCGCGAATTTGGAGGCTTCGCTGAAATCGGGCGCGATATTAACCGTTTTGGTTCCTTTGTACCGCACCTGCGTGTAGAAAGGAGCGTCCGGTGTTCGGGTGACCGGGATGTTAGAACCCCAAACCATCAGGAAAGAGGAGTTATACCAGTCGGCACTCTCCGGAACGTCGGTCTGTTCGCCCCACGTTTGAGGGGACGCGGGGGGGAGATCGCAATAAAAGTCGTAGAAGCTTAGCACGGTACCCCCCAGCAGGCTCAAGTACCGGGTACCTGAAGAGTAGCTCACCATGGACATGGCCGGGATGGGAGTAAAGCCGGCAAGGCGGTCGGGCCCGTATTTCTTGATGGTATAGATATTGGCAGCGGCTATGATCTCCTGCGCCTCCTCCCAATCGAGCCGAATAAGGCCACCCAAGCCCCTTTGGCGAATGTACTCGTCGCGCGTGTGGGGGTCATTCATCATGCTCTCCCAGGCAACCACGGGATCTTTATGGATCTCCTTGGCTTTTCGGTATGCTTGCGCCAGCACGCCCCGTATCATGGGGTATTTCACCCGGTTGGCACTGTAGAGGTACCATGAATAACTGGCCCCGCGTGGACAGCCTCGCGGTTCGTGGTTGGGGAGATCGGGCCGTGTTTCAGGATAATTGGTGTTTTGAAGTTCCCAGGTAACCAACCCGTTCTTTACAAATATCTTCCACGAGCAAGATCCCGTGCAGTTTACACCATGGGTTGAATTTACCACTTTATCAAACTGCCAGCGATTTCGATAAAAACGCTCCCAGTCGCGTGGCGTATCTGTTGTGACAATGTGTTTGTCTGGGCTCACCGTAGCCTTTTTACTAAAGTAAACAAGTTTGTTAAGCAGGCTCATAATAAAAACGGGTTAGGTTAGAAAAAATTGAATTAAAACACTCACTGTATATTGTATATCATTAACAGAACCGCCTTAAGAAATATTTCATAAATATACAATATAAAAGATAATGGAGGTCAACAACTCAGGTATTTATGAAAATTTAATGCTTTTCGGGTTTTTATTAAAAGAACCAAATAACTGTTGACTCGAAACAAAGAAGTCAATGAATGCAAATATAGCCACGAG
>JBBACU010000063.1:0-9494 GCA_041656815.1 Proteiniphilum sp. | reverse complement strand
CCGCACCCCACCGTGAGCGAGATTATCAAAGAGGTGGTATTCTCGATATAACTATCGCGCGGCTGGAATGAACATCGTCGTTTCACGTTCTAATACCCCGGCATTTAACTTGGCGGCGGAAGAGTACCTTTTTTCCAAAAAAGGGGAGGATTTTTTATTGCTGTACCGGAACACTCCCAGCGTGATCATCGGGTCGAACCAAGCGGTTTTAAACGAGGTGGATCCTGATTTTTGCATCGAGAACGATATCCGCATCGTACGCCGGATGTCGGGCGGGGGGGCGGTTTACCACGACCTCGGTAATTTTAATTATAGTTTTATTCACGGGCAAACCGATGCCCCGTTGAGCGCCCGTTTCCTGGATCCGGTGGTTAAGGCGTTGCACGCGATGGGTGTCCCGGTCGAGATCAGGAAGAGAAAGGACCTCTGGCTGGGCAAAGACAAGGTGTCAGGGACGGCATCGCACCTCTCGCGTGGAAGGGAACTGCATCACGGGACCTTGCTCTACGATTCCGATTTGCAGAAGTTGACACGCGCGCTGCGTGCCGAAAACAGGAACTTGATCAGCCGGGCGACCGCCTCGGTAGTTAGCCCCGTGTGTAACATACGCGACTATTTGGAAGAAAAGATAGGAGTGGTCCCTGGGGTAGAGGCCTTCTTTCAGCAATGGGTCGGTCAAATGGCCCGGTTACTTGCCGTGAAGGAGGCGCGTGCTTTTGAGGATCACGAGGTGGCGCGCATCCAGGAGTTACAGGTGGCGAAGTATACCAGCCGGGAGTGGAATTACCGGAAGTGATATCGATTCGGCTGTCGTGAAGGACCGCCACGTAAGAATCAGTAGTGGCTTTGTAGCTGACCGTGCAACCGTCCTTGCCAAGTTTCTCTCTCCATAAAACGTTTCGCGATCATTTCTGTTACCACGTGGTTCTTCTGGTCCCACGCGGGGGCGATCAATAGCTTCTTGGGCGATTGCGAGGTAAATCGCTCGATGTAGATGGCCGGGTTGAGTCGCTCGGCGAAGTCGACGCATAAATCGATGTACTCGTCGAGTTCGAAAAGGTCAAACGATTCGGGGAGTAACCTGAACTCTTTGGCCATGGCGGTCCCCCGGATGATTTGCAGTTGATGAAGCTTTAACGTGGCTAGCGGGAGCCCCGACAGCACGTCGGCATGGTGAAGGATCTCTTCCCGGGTTTCGCCGGGCAGCCCTAAAATCATATGTGCTCCCACTATGATGCCCCGTTGGGCGGTCTTCCGGATCATCGCGTCCGACTCTTCATACGTGTGTTGCCGGTTGACCCGTTCCAATGTCCTGTTTAACGTGGATTCCACGCCATACTCTATCATGACAAACGTTTTCTTACTCAACGCCTCGAAATAATCGAGCAGCTCCGGTGGCATGCAATCGGGTCGGGTGCCCACGATAAGCCCCACCACGCCGGGGCAGGAGAGCGCCTCCTCGTATTTATCGGTAAGGGTCTCAAGGCTATCATACGTATTGGTATACGACTGGAAATAGGCGAGGTATTTCATCTCCGGGTACTTGCGTGAGAAGAAGTCGATGCCGTCGGCCATCTGTTTCGTGATCGTTTTCGTGGGTTTGCCGTACCCGGGGCTAAAGCTCTGGTTGTTGCAATAGGTGCATCCCCCGCGGCCTTTACTGCCATCCCTATTGGGGCAGGTGAATCCGGCATTGAGGGATATTTTTTGTACTTTGTACGGGAATTTTGCAGAGAGAAATTCGGCAAAATCTCTATAGGGTTTGTCGTTTGAGAACATCGCTGTGATTATTTGGGAACAAAGGTATAAAAACCGATTGATTTTCCGCGTGAAAATCTGATTTTGAGTCTTCGACTCACGTTGGTGGTTGGGTTCCTGTGCAAGGGGATCCATATGGCAAGGCGTGATGTGTAGGAAGGAGAAGGCATACAGGCGGGGGCAAAAAAAGAGGTACCGTAAACCACGGTACCTCTAAAAATGTTACTATAAAAGAGATCACGCCTCTTTTTCGTCTTTCCCTTCAGCGTCGGGTGTAGCGTCTGCCTCGGCTTCTGCTTCAGGTGAAACTCCGGTTTCCACTTCGGTCGCTGGAGTTTCCACTTCCGTTTCGGGAGCAGCCTCCTTTTCGGCTTCTGCTTTCACTTCCGTTTCAGGAGCCTCTTCTTCCTTGGTTTCCGTTTTCATTTCTGCCTTGGGAGCTTCCTCTACCTTCACTTCTGCGGCCTCGGGAGTTTCTTCGGTTTTTGCCTCAACTCCGGGAGTTTCTTCGGCTTCTGTTTTTCCGGTTTCCGCTGCTTTTGCTTCGGCTTTTGCCTCGGCTGCTTTCGCGTCCTTGGCTGCCTTCTTCTTCAGCGCTTCTACCTTCTGGTTATCCAGTTTCTCTTTTAACGCGGCCAACTCTTCGATGTCGCCCAAGGTAGTTCTCTCCATCGCGGGTGTGGCGATCGCGGTTTCGCTGCCACTGCTCTCTTTTCTTCCACCGCGTTTGCCTCTTCTCCTGGAGTCGTCACCGGAGCTGTCTTCGTGGATCCGGCTATGAGAAACGATGATTCGCTTGGCGTCCTTGTTGAACTCGATCACCTTGAATTCCAGTTTCTCGTCGGCTTGAGCCTGTGAGTTGTCTTCCTTTACCAAGTGCTTCGGGGTTGCAAAACCTTCCACGCCGTAAGGGAGGGAGATGACCGCGCCTTTGTCGAGAAGTTCCACGATGGTTCCCTCGTGGATAGAGCCCACGGTAAAGATGGTTTCGAACACGTCCCACGGGTTCTCTTCCAGCTGCTTGTGGCCTAAGCTCAGGCGGCGATTCTCTTTATCGATATCCAATACTTGCACGTCGATGGGCGCGCCGATTTCGGTCACCTCGCTCGGGTGCTTGATTTTCTTGGTCCACGAGAGGTCGGAGATGTGGATTAATCCTTCCACGCCCTCTTCAATCTCCACGAATGCACCGAAGTTGGTGAAATTGCGGACTTTGGCGGTGTGCGTGCTGCCGACAGGGAATTTAATCTCGATGCTTTCCCATGGGTCGGGCTTGAGTTGTTTCACGCCGAGCGACATCTTGCGGTCGTCGCGGTCAAGCGTAAGGATCATCGCTTCCACCTCCTCGCCCACGGTCATGAAGTCTTGCGCGCTATGCAGGTGTTGTGTCCAGCTCATTTCGGAAACGTGAACCAATCCTTCTACTCCCGGCGCGATCTCCACGAATGCCCCGTAGTCGGCGATGACCACTACTTTTCCTTTCACGATATCGCCTACTTTCAGGTTCTCGCTCAGCGCGTCCCACGGATGCGGGGTCAGCTGCTTGAGGCCGAGGGCGATTCGTTTCTTTTCATTATCGAAGTCGAGGATCACCACGTTGATCTTGTCGTCCAGTTTCACTACCTCTTCGGGATGTTGCACACGTCCCCACGAGAGATCGGTAATGTGCACCAGTCCGTCTACTCCTCCAAGGTCCACGAACACCCCGTAAGAGGTGATGTTCTTCACTACTCCTTCGAGTACCTGTCCTTTTTCGAGTTTCGAGATGATCTCTTTCTTTTGTTGTTCCAGTTCTTCTTCAATCAGTGCCTTGTGCGAAACTACCACGTTCTTGTATTCGGGGTTGATTTTCACCACCTTGAATTCCATGGTTTTGTCGACAAATATGTCGTAATCGCGGATAGGCTTCACGTCGATTTGCGATCCGGGGAGGAACGCTTCGATGCCGAACACGTCCACGATCATACCGCCTTTGGTACGGCACTTGATGTATCCCTTGATGATCTCGTTGTTTTCGAGTGCCGCATTCACGCGATCCCATGAGCGTGTCGCGCGGGCCTTCTTGTGTGAAAGGACGAGTTGTCCCTTTTTATCTTCTTGGCTCTCGATGTAGACTTCTACTTCGTCGCCCACTTTCAGGTCTGGGTTATAGCGGAACTCGTTCATCGAGACCACGCCATCGGACTTGTACCCGATGTTTACAACCACTTCGCGTTTGTTCATGGAGGTCACGGTACCGTTCACCACCTCCTTGTCACTGATCTTGCTCAGCGTGTTGTCGTAGCTCTCGGTAAGTTGTTCCCTGCTCTCTTTGCTGTAGGCGTCTCCTTCAGCGTACGCGTCCCAATCGAAATCCTCGATAGGGGCTGCATGTGTTAGGTTGTCAGTCATTTGTTGTTTACTAATTGTTTGCTTTAAATAAGTGAGACATTATATTACTTTAAAAAAACGGTGCAAAGGTAATGCTTTTTTTGTTAATAGTGAACTGATTGCGCTGTTTATTTCGGCAAAAATCCAGTGATAACCCCCTTCTCCCCCAAAGAAAATCTCCGGAGGGAGGAAAAGATGAAAACAGGGGTAAATTGCCGGGAAGTTGTCCGTGGAGAAGACTTCGATTTACAGGAGTAGCCCGTTTTGTACTTCTTGCCGCACAGCGAGCCCTGCGATTTGCTCTACCAGCCTGAGGGCAAAATCGAACGCGAGCCCCGGCCCCCTGCCGGTGGTAATATTCCCGTCGACCACCACGCTTTCGCCGGTGGTTTGCGCGCCGGTGAGCTCCGGCTCGAAGCCGGGATAGCAGGTAGCCCGCTTGCCGTCCAGTAACCCCAGTCCCCCCAATACCATGGGAGCGGCGCAGATGGCAGCGATCTGGTTTCTTTTATCGTTGAACTGGTTGATCAATGTTTTTAACCCCTCGTGTTCGTTAAGGTGCTTGGCTCCCGGCATGCCGCCTGGCAACACGAGCACTTCCACGTCCGAGAAGTCGGCCTTATCAAACGTGGTGTCGGCTGTCACGGGAATATCGTGGGCACCGGTCACCACCCGTTCATCCGTGATGGAGACGGTTTGTACCGGAATCTCTGCCCTGCGCAGCACGTCTACCGTGGCGAGGGCTTCTATCTCTTCAAATCCGTTTGCTAAAAAGAGGGCGACTTTCTTCATGAATACTGTTTTTTTAATGTGAATGGTTTGCATTAATTGCCGGGCACGAGCCCTATTTCGCGCGAGCCAACCCGTCAGGGATATCGCGTGTATTCATCGCGAACCACTTTCGGGGACAAGTTGTTATCGCGCAACCCTTAATTGAGATTAAACCGGTAGGTAATTGTTCCCCGTTGGTTATTGGTGGAGTTGATCGCGTTGAACTTCGTGCCGCGGGCGGCGCGCATCGCTTCGCTCCGAAGGGTAGTATTGGGCGTGTTGGTTCCTCTCCCAATTTCCGCGTGAATCACGTTCCCGGCGGGATCCACTGTAATGTTAACAACAACCGTGCCATAATCGTTCACCGAGTAACTCGGTTGCACCAGTCCGCCGCTGCCTAAACTGCGGCCTCCCAGGTCGTACGACCCGATGCCCCCGCTGCCGGTAGGTGATCCTTGGGTCGCGTTTCCACTGGTTACTCCTTGCGTTCCCGTCCCTTCGGTATTACCGCGGCTCTCCGCATCCTCCCCGAAAAGGCCCGACATCTGTTGGTTGATCTCTCTTCTTCGGGCTTCCTCCTCGCGCCGTCGCTGTTCCGCGAGTTCTTGCTGTCTCCTCTCCTCGGCCAAGCGGGCTTGCCGCTCTTCCTCTGCGCGTCGCGCCTCCACGTCGATGGTCGGCTCGGTGGTTTGGGTGATCAGGGGCGCCTCGGGCGCTGGCGTGGGGCGTTCAGGAACGGAAGGGACAGGGACTGCCTCGTTCATGGGCGGCTCCACGAAGCCGAACGCGTTTTCCGTGGTTCCAAACATCACTGGAATCCCTTCGAGCCGTTGGGGCGGGAGGGACAACTTGAAAAAAGAGAACAACAAGATAAGGAGAAGCAGCACCGCGAAAAGTACTGTTCCTATAATTCCTCCTATTTCTTCTCTTGTAACCATATTTCCTCCTATTTCTGAATGCGTGCTATCAAGCACGGGGTTGGGTGATGGAGCTGCTTTTTTTGTCGAACTTGCTGACGGCCACGGGTATGTTTAATGAGGCCTTGTCATTAGCACCATCTTGAACTGGTTCTGGTTGGCGATATCCAGTATACGCACGATCTCGCGGTAGGGAACGCTTTCGTCGGCATAGAGTGCCACGAAGATATCGGGATCCGCGGTGTAGACCGATTGCAGGAAGGGGGTGATCTCCTCGAACGCTACTTGTCGTTCGGTTTCGTTGGCGTTGGCCACGTAGTAGTTCAGTTCCTGATCAATCGTTACCCGGGTGATCGGTTTTGCCTGTGCTTGTTGTTGCGAGCGAGGCAACAGAACTTGTATAGCGTTTGGCACGACAATGGTCGACGTGATCATAAAGAAGATAAGCAGCAGGAAAATCACGTCTGTCATGGATGCCATGCTGAAATTCGTCTCTATCGGGAACCGTTGTTTTAAAGCCATGTCCTAATGATTTGATGATGTGATGATTTAACGATTTGATGATTGTTTACTGTATCAATAAATCGACCAATCGTTTTACGGGACGGGTTCATTAAGGATGTCCATGAACTCCATGATTCTCATCTCCAGCCGGTTCACGATGCCTTTGATCCGCGTGGTGAGGTAGTTATACGCGAACAACGCGATAATACCCACGATAAGCCCCGCGACCGTGGTTACTAACGCTTCGTAAATACCGGCCGAAAGGATGCCGATGTCCACGTTTGCCCCCGCGTTGGCCATGTCCATGAAGGCTCGCACCATCCCGGTTACCGTCCCGAGGAAACCCACCATCGGCGCTCCCGACGCGGAGGTTGCTAACACGGGAAGCCCTTTTTCCAGTTTTGAAACCTCGATGTTCCCCTGGTTCTCGATGGCCGACATGACATCGGCCGTGGGGCGGCCTAGGCGCGAGATTCCTTTCTCTACCATACGCGACGAGGGGGTGTCGGTGTTGCGGCAAAGCGCGAGGGCAGCGTCAATTTTTCCCTCGTGAATATAATCTTTTATCCGGTTCATGAACGAGTTGTCTTCTTTCCCAGCTTTATTGATAACCAACGTTCTCTCGATGAGCACGTAGATCGTCATTAAAAGAAGAATGAGCAGCACGATCATCAACCATCCGCCCTTCAGTGCCAAATCGAACGCGTTCATTCTCACTGCTTCAATTTCAGCATCGCCGATCGCGTCATAAATTGCCCGCGCGGTATCTGCCGGCAGGGGTATTTGTAAAAGATTCATACGACAATTACTTTTTACTTTATAGGTGTTGTATACAACTCGTTCTCGTTATTTAGTTCGTGATAAAGATAGATGTTTTGCTTGGTCAAACCTCGGTTTGGGGCTCTTTTAAACAATTTTTATACGCTTTTATTGTTTCTTTCAACCCCATGTACAGGGCGTCGCTGATGAGAGAGTGTCCGATAGATACCTCCTTCAGCCACGGGATGTTCTGGCAGAGGTATTCGAGGTTGTCGAGATTCAGGTCGTGCCCCGCGTTTACCCCGAGCCCAAGGTTTTTAGCCAAGGTCGCGGCTTCCACGTAAGGGGTAATTGCCTTCACCCGGTCGCGTCCATACTCTTCGGCGTACGGTCCTGTATACAGTTCAACCCGATCGGTGCCGATACGGGATGCCATCCGAATTATATCGGGAACCGGGTCCACGAAGATAGAGGTGCGTACCCCGATCGATTGGAACTCGTTCACAATATCCGTCAGGAATTCCTGGTGCGTGACGGTATCCCATCCGGTATCGGAGGTAAGGGTGTCGCGCGCGTCGGGGACAAGGGTCACCTGGGTAGGCCGTATCTTGCGGATAAGGGAAATAAACTCGGGGGTAGGGTTCCCCTCGATATTGAATTCCGTGTGTACCTTTGATTGCAAGTCGTGCACATCGCTGTACCGGATATGCCGCTCGTCGGGACGGGGATGCACGGTGATACCTTCGGCCCCGAACTGCTGGCAGTCAACAACTACCTGCACGAGGTTCGGGATGTTGCCCCCGCGCGAGTTACGGAGCGTGGCAACTTTATTTACATTTACACTTAATTTGGTCATATTCTACTCAATACACGTATATCTTTACAAAGGGAAGTCCTCGCTGGGAATTGGTAAGAAAAAATAAAAAATCCAGAGGGAAGCCCAAATACGCGAAATTTTACCATCTTTGTATAAGATAGGATGCGCCTCGGCATTGTTCATAAATTAGACTATTCCCCCACTCGGCAAAACGAGCAAACTCGTTCTGCCCTCTCTTGACGGAATAGTTCAACCGAGCTTGACACTGCGCTCGGCTTTCGATTTTATCAGACTATTTGAGTCGCCTTCGCTCCTCGATTTTCAATTCTCGCCATGGTATAATGCAAACAAGTTTGCCTTCTACTCATTTGGCTTAACGAAATAGTACACTATCTTTGTAAAACAATACAAAAGTAATACGAAATAACCGTTTTACGTAATGTCGACCAAAGAATTTATCAAAAATCAGGTAGAAAGGTTCACCACGCCTGTCACGCCCGATCAGTTCACGGAACTTTCTGAAATGGAGAACTCGATTCTCATTCTGGAGGTTTCCCTGAAAGATTATACCTTAACGGAGATCGCGCGTATCGTGGAGAACAATAACGCCCGGGTACTGGCACTGACCGTTTTGCCTATCTCGGACGGAACGGATCTCTTGGTCTCGATGAAACTTGACGCGAATGATCTGACCGCGATCCGGAGGAGTTTTGAGCGGTTCGACTACCATGTGGTTTACTACTTTTCACGCGAGGAAGAAGTTACCGATACCCAACAAGAACGGTTGGCCGAACTGTTGTATTACTTGGAAATGTAAGTCAATGTGGCTAATGTGACTAATGTGCTAATGTGACTAATGTGCTAATGTGCTAATGTGACTAATGTGCTAATGTGCTAATGTGACTAATGTGCTAATGTGCTAATGTGCTAATGTGACTAATGTGCTAATGTGACTAATGTGCTAATGTGCCAATGTGCTAATGTGCTAATGTGCTAATGTGCCGATGCGACTAATGTGCTAATGTGCCAATGTGCTAATGTGCTAATGTGCCGATGTGCTAATGTGACTAATGTGCCGATGTGACTAATGTGCTTAATGAGTTTATGGGGGTGGTAGTTAATAATTCAATGTTCAGTCGATCAAATAAATATATGAAATGAGATTCGCTTTATTCGGAAGTATGTTTCCCGACAGGACCGCCAAGGCGGAAGAGCAGATACACGGGGTATGCGACGCTATACGAAGGCATGGTGGGGAACTGTGTTTGCCGGAGAATTTTTTTCAAAGCCTTCCCGTGCCCTTGCAACAAAGGATCGCGCCTCTTTGCGAACTCACGGAGACCTTGCCCGAGGTGGATATGGTGGTGAGCGTGGGAGGCGACGGAACGTTTCTTAGGACAGCGGCTACCGTGGGTAACTCGGGGATACCGGTACTGGGTATTAACACGGGCCGGCTTGGCTTTTTAGCAGCTATTAATTATGCCGATTTGGATGAGACACTGCAAGAGGTGATGAATGACCGTTACCGGGTGGAAGAACGGGCGTTATTGAAGATGTCCACGGATGAGGTATTTCCCCCGGAATATTTTAACGAACAC
>JBBACU010000062.1:0-9515 GCA_041656815.1 Proteiniphilum sp. | reverse complement strand
CAAGCCCATCGGCACGTTCATGTTCCTGGGACCCACCGGCGTGGGGAAAACACACTTGGCCAAGAAGCTGGCCGAGTTCCTGTTCGACTCGTCGGAGAACCTGATCCGTATCGACATGAGCGAGTACATGGAGAAATTCAACGTGTCGCGCCTCGTGGGAGCACCTCCCGGATACGTGGGCTACGAAGAGGGTGGACAACTCACCGAGAAAGTACGCCGCCGCCCATACTCGGTGGTGCTGCTCGACGAGATCGAGAAGGCACACCCCGACGTGTTCAACATCCTTCTTCAGATACTGGACGAGGGGCACGTGACCGACAGCCTCGGGCGCCGGGTCGACTTCAAAAACACGATCCTGATCATGACTTCCAACATCGGCACGCGGCAGCTGAAAGACTTCGGACGCGGCATCGGGTTCAACACCGGCACCGACATGACCGACGCCGAATATTCACGAGGCGTCATCCAGAAAGCACTGAACAAGGCCTTCGCGCCGGAGTTCTTGAACCGGGTAGACGATATCGTGATGTTCGACCAGCTCAGCAAGGAGTCCATCTACAAGATCATCGACCTGGAACTGACCGGCCTTTACAAGCGCATTGGCGACCTCGGTTACCACGTATCGCTCACCGAACCCGCCAAGGAGTTTATCGCCAATAAAGGCTACGACGTGCAGTTCGGCGCTCGCCCGCTCAAGCGTGCCCTCCAGAAATACGTGGAAGACGAAATGGCAGAGATGATCCTCCGTACCGGCATGAAAGAGGGAGACACCGTTCTGGTGGATTTCGACAAGGAAAAGCAGCAAGTAGTAATAAAGAAAGTGGAAGAAACGGAGAAGGTGGTGTAACCTGCCCCTCTCCCCTTCTCATCCACCCGGTTAATAAAAGAACGTCCCGCGCAGCTTAGGCTCGCGCGGGACGTTTTCTTATATACTCCTCCCTGTGAAGGCAGGAGCCGTTTCATCTATTTTAGTTCCAACCCGGATTTTGGTGTCCTTCCAAAGCCGTGTTAGCCTGCATGTCGCTTAATGGTATAGGCCACAACAGGGCATATTCCGGTATTTTGCCAACCGCCGTGCTTCCTTCCGGTTTATTCTGGATGGCAGCTGTGGCAAGGGGAACCCATTGTAGCCTACCCGATTGCATGCCATCCGCTTCGGGATAGAGTCGGGTACGGCGGATATCATCCCAGATCTTGAATTCCAGCGGGAACTCGTGGAACCGCTCGGTCAGGATGGCTTGAATCAACGCGTCGCCACTGGCCGTCTCATCGGCTAAGCCCGCGCGCCTACGTACTTGGTTAAGGTATCCCCTGGCATCGCCATCATTCCCTGTCCGGGCAAGCCCTTCGGCGGCAATCAGGAGCACCTCGGCATAGCGGTATATGGGCATGTTATAGTCGCCATTCCGGCCATTGATCAGTGAACCTGCATCAAACCATGCCCAATTGCCCACGTTATTCAACGTATGCGAGACACCGGTAGCATCGGTATATTCGCGGAAAAAGAACTGTTTCTCCATGTTTCGGATATCGTTAGGATGATAGCTGTTAATCAACAGGTCACTTGGGAGATACGCGTTATACAATACGTCGCCTCCGGGCTTGAAAACGCTCTCGTCCGCCGCGTCCTTCCATTGAAAAGCATCCGTACCTATAGAACGCACCGCGTACGAGTTGCCCACGTTATAGCTGGTTTGATTGTATTCCTTGGCAAAAATAATCTCGTTCGACGATTTCGTTGTTTTAATAACATTAAATGCCGAGTTGAGGTCATTGGTCGTCCCATCCGGGTGAATCAACGCGTGTTGTCCGCCATTGATCACGTTGATGGCCATGTTGGCGGCTTTGGTATAATACTCGTTACCGCCATTCACCGGGGCTCCTGCCCATTGCAGGTACACGTTCGCCAACAAAGTTTGGGCCATGGGGCGTGTCACGTAGCCATTATTATCATAAAAGGCAATATTGGGCAACGCGTTCCCTTCGATGATATCCAGCAAGTCGGCTTCAATATTTTCGTAAACCTGCGCAACCGGGGTGCGCTCCACGTAAATACCTTCTAACGACATGTAGGGCTCGTCGATATAAGGAACATCGCCATACTCCTTCGCTAAATAGTAGTAGGCATACGCCCTGAAGAACTTCCCTTGCGCGACAAAATTGGCAATTTGCGATTCAGATAACACCTCGGTCATCGTGGGTATATTGGCAATCACGAAATTGGCGCGCGAGATACCGATATAAAACTCGGTCCACATCTTCTGTGAAGTGGCGTCGAACGACTCGATATTAAAGTTGCCTCCTTCCGACGCGTTGGTAAATGTTCGGTCTTTTCGCTTATCGACAAATAAGCCGGACATCACACCGCCCCACATGGTGGCTTTTGGCGTCCACCCGCCATCTACGTCAATATTATGCAGGTAAGGCACCCCACCGAAATAAAGCGCGTTTACCGCGGTCTGGGCGTCGGATTCGGTTCTCCAGAACTGCCCGGTCGTCTTTTCATCGAGCGGATTTTCCGTTAGGAAGTCAGTACATGAACTCGTAACCAAGGAGAACGTGATCATGCAGAGGATGGGTAAATATATTTTATGTAGTTTCATATGATTAATGATTAAACTATTTTTTTGAATTAAAATGTCAAATTAACCCCCACGGTGAATGTTCTCGGGCGCGGGTAGGTAAAGAACTGGCGGTTGGTACCCCATTTGTTATCCCCCAAGCGTGATGAGTTTTCCGGATCATACCCCAGGTAATCCTTCGATGTGATCAGGAACGCGTTATTCACGTTGGCATACAGGCGCAAGGCCGAAAGCCCCATGTTTTGAAGGGCGAGGGAATTAAACGTGTAGCCCAATTGAATCAAGTTGCCCCGCAGGTAAGAACCATCGGCCACCCACGTGTCATCGGCATTGGCGTTATTACCCATCCCGAAGTTAGCCAAACGGATAGCTTGGGCCGTACCGTTCGGATTCAACGTGGGATGCCATGCCTCTTGCCATAGACGGTCAATGCCACTGGTGAGGAAACGTCCTTCGGTAGAGTGGAAAAACTCTTGCATGATATCCGCTCCCCATGAAAATTGCAAATCCACAGTCAGGTCAAAAGCCTTATAGGTAAACGTGTTGATAAACGAACCCATCCAATCCGGCAACCCGTTACCCAGTATTTCACGTTGCTTGTAGGTAACCTTTTCACCAATGGTAGAAGGAACGTTCATTGTTTCCTCGTCCCAGTTAGCGGGCACGCCGTCATAAATACCGGCTCGCTTGTACCCGTAAAAAGAGGAGAGTTCTTCCCCTTCCCGGATCAGCATGTCGTAACCGACAAAGCCGTCGAGGAGAATTTGCCGTTTCCCGGTCGCCGGGTCCACCGAAGAACTTTCATCCAGTTTCTCCACGCGGTTTTTGTTGAAACTCAAATTCAACGTGGTGTTCCACTGAAAATCAGTTGTTTCCACGGGATAAGCATTTACTAAGATATCTATTCCTTGGTTAGAGACTTCCCCGATGTTGTCCGTGATTGACGAGAATCCGGTTGATCTTGGCAGCGGGCGAGGCAGCAACAAGTCGGTGGTATACTTGTAGTAATAAGAGGCCTCGAGGTTGAGCCGGTTGTTGAACAACCCTAAATCGACACCTATATCCCACTGGTTTGTCCGCTCCCATTTCAAGTCGGGGTTGGGCATGCGCTGCGTGTAAGAAACTGTCCGAAGTCCCTCGCCGATAATGGTGGTAGACTGCCCGATAGTAGCCAGCGACGCGTAGGTCCCGATCTCCGAGTTACCCGTTACCCCGAAAGAGGTATGCGGTTTTAGCCTGCTGATCACCGGATGATCAATCAGGAAGTCCTCGTTCGACATCATCCATCCCAAGCCGATGGAGGGGAACCAAGAGTATTTGTTATTAGTCCCGAACTTGGATGAACCGTCCCAGCGGCTGGTTACGGTAGTCATGTATTTATTGTCATACGAGTATGCCGCGCGCAAGAAATAAGAATTCATGGACCACCGGTCGTGGTCATTGCCCACACTGGGTCTATCCGATCCTTTTCCCAAATTATAATAGCCGTAAAAATCATCGCTGAAGTTGGTACCGATGGCGTTGAAATATGTATAGGTCCTTTCCTGCCACGATATCCCTCCCATGGCATTGATGTGATGTTTATCAATATCCTTGTTATAGGTGAGGTAGGTCTCTTCCTGCCAATACAATGTATTTGAATTACTACCTTCAGCCCTTCCCGTGGAGCTTTGATTGATCAGCGGTCGCGGAGTGAACGGGGTATAGTTTGCATTACGGTTATTATGATAATCAACGCCGAACTGGGTCTTTAAATCAAGGCCTTCCGCGAGATGGAATGTGAGGGCGGCATTCCCGAAAATCTGGGTCCGGTACTGCTTTGCTTCCATCCTCTTCAATAATTCAACCGGATTCCCAACCCCCTCGGGGCTAAAACCCTGCATGGCTTCCGGATCGGGGTTGTTTTGATCGCGATAGATAGCATCTGTCCTAAAGCTATTGGTTTGGGCATATTGGCCATCCAACATAACGGGAAGGAATGGCAGGAGCTCTATCATGGTACGCAGTGCGCCCTGTCCGTACGGGTTATCGGAAGTACGATTTCCCCACGAGTGGTTCACCAGCAAGTTCACGCCGGTTGACAACCATTTGGTGGGCTTGTCGTCATACGCCAACTTTGCATTCAAACGCTTGAAGTACGTGTTATGCAGTATCCCTTGTTGATCGGTATAGTTCAGGAAGGCGCCCACCGATGATTCACCATCACCCCGTTGGACACTGAGCTGGTGATTATGTGAAAAAGCGGTCCGGGATGCCTCCTTTTGCCAGTTGGTATCGTAAATAGGAGAGCCATTGGCATCAAATAAACGAGGGTCGGTGAAGATTTGTGACAGGTCGGTGGTGAAGTTCCTGTTCTGCCACGCGTTGGCATTCTCGAGTCCCTGCCTGAAGGTTGACATCCATTCCTCGGCGTTCATCACGTCCATATAGCGTGACATATTGCTTACCGACATGGAGCCATCGTAAGACACTCGTGCCTGGTTGCCGGTATTACCTCCTCTTTTCGTGGTCACAAGAATGACACCATTCGCGCCGCGCGCGCCGTATATGGCCGCGGAAGAAGCATCTTTCAACACCTCGATGGATTCAATATCATTCGGGTTAAGGTACTGGAAATTAGACATCACCACCCCGTCCACCACGTACAGCGGGCTGGCTGAGGCGTTGATGGTAGAGATACCACGGATAATCACGCGCATTTCTCCCCCGGGTTGCCCGGTGTTGGAAAAGATATTTACACCGGCCGCTTTTCCTTTCAACCCTTCCAGCGCGTTAAACGATTGGTTTTTGATGATATCGCTTCCTTTCGCGGTAGAAATAGAACCCGTGACGTCTGATTTACGCATGGTACCGTATCCCACGACCACCAGTTCGTCCAGAGCTTGGGTATCTTCTTGCAGCACAATATTGAAAGTATTACGGCCCGCAGTCTCGATTAACTGCTCCGTATACCCTATATACGAAACCCGGATGGTGGCATCTTCCTGCTCAACCAGCAACGAGAAATTGCCATCTATGTCAGTTACCGTTCCATTGTTTGTTCCCTCTTCTATGATGTTTGCCCCGATAACGGCTTCTCCAGATTCATCGGTAACTCTTCCCGAGATTTGTTTTCGTTGCTGTTGCAGCACTTCACCGATTTCATTCCTTGCCGCCGTACCCGAAATATTCTCTTTCTTATCAATGAAGATATACTTACCGGATATCCGGTAAGTGAGCGAAGAGTTTCGCGTCAGCTGGTCCAGGATTTCTTGTACATCCCGGTTTTCCAGGTCCACATCATAATGGATGGAGTGGTCTACATCGCTGCTTTTATAGAAAAAAACGTAATCGGACTGACGTTCGATGACCGAAACAATTTCATCGAACGTGGCTTGGTCTAATTTTAGCGATAACTTTTCATTATGGGTATAATTGCTCGCGAGAGCGTTAAGATGTCCTGCAATGAAAAAGAGGAGGACAAACTTCATGGTCAAAAGGACTTTTCCCCACATAAGTTTGTGGAAGTCTGTTGATTTATTCATATATTTGTATGTTTTTTGATGAACTATTTCGATAAGCAAGAGCAGAAACAAAACTTGCTTTGGTTATGCCGAGCGCAGAAATAGTGCGTTTTTGGTGAATTAAAATAATATTACACGATCGGGCCGTGATAGTGGTGCGTCTGAAATACTTTACACCCGTGCCCCGTGTGGATAATTTAATTGATTGAAAACGAATTCTCTAGGTCGGGGTACTGTTGGAGCGGTCTCCCGGCCTTTTTTTACATTTCACGTTTTTTTCATAGGCATTCATTTTAGTTGTTTGTAATTGCATTGGACTTATAGAACTAGTTAATTATTTTTGGCGCATTTACCGGACAAAATTTCAAGACGATCTCCTTACGCGCGAGCGGCGGCTGTTGGTTACTTTTTCTCTCGTATGAAAATCGTATCCTCCTTCGATTGAAAATGAAATCGTCCCTTAAAATTTAGTACATCCACGGTCTCATCCAGGGTTTGATCTGCAAAGAACTTCCCTGTATAGGCTTCTTCCCGCAACGCTTCTTCCAAGATGACAAAGTTCACACCGTGCACTTTTTCCAGCCGACGGACAATCTCTTCTAACGGCGCGTCTCTAAAAGAATACACCCCGCGCAACCAAGAGGTGGCCTCCTGCGAGTTCACATCCGCCAATAGCGTCCGGTGGAGTTCCTTATCAAAGTACACCTGTTGGTTCGGGCGCATCACGATCTCCTCTTTCAATTCATTGTTATGATCGTATATCCCGAGGCTCACTTTTCCCGTCACGAGCGTGGTGACCGTGTACGGATCTGACGCGTAACCCAGCACGTTAAATTCGGTCCCGAGCACGTTTATCTGCTGCTTATCTGTGTGAACGACAAATACATTATGTTTATCTTCCACCACGTCAAAGTACGCCTCCCCGTCTAAATATACCTCTCTTGGCCCTTTCTTGAATTTTTCTGGGAACCGTAAAAGAGAAGAAGCATTCAGCCGCACGTGGGAACCATCGGGTAAGAAAATGGAACGAGGCTCACCCGCGGGACCCGTTCTAACTTCCGTCCATTCAACTTGGGATGGCTGTTGAAGAATACGCACGCTTAAAACTACCAGCAGAACAGCTATTGCAGCCGCGCTTATGTATACCCAAGAGAAAAGGCCTCTTGTATTCCCGGCTGCTCGTACCGATAACAAAGACCCGGCAGGACACTTCTCTAATTTTTCCTGTAAACGCTTCCAGCTCGCCTCGACCTCCTTTTCATCGGGCATCAGCCCGCCCTCCCGCAGTTCGTACAGATGCTTCAATTGAAAAAAAAGCTCCTTGTTTTCTGGCGAATGGCGATACCATTTCAAGAAAACACGCATTTCCTCCTCTGTCTGAATACCCTGTAGAACCCGAACTACTATTTCTGATGAAAAGTTGTTATGCATACTTAATTATTGTCCTTACTATATATACGATTGTTAACGTATAACTACGTATTGTTTTTTTACAAAAAACACCTCATTATTTTCAATTATGGTTATTGGCAAGAGGTGCCAACTTCATAAAACACTGACTTGCTACCCGTTTACAGCCAAAAAAGAGACTATATAAAGAAAAGAAAAAGCAAACTCTCACGCAGGATTTTCAACGCCTTGTACACGTGTGTCTCTACCGTTCTAACCGATATCTTCATTCTTTCGGCAATATCCGAGTGTTTTTTCCCCTCGAGGTATGCCATCTTAAACACATTCTTACTCCGATCGGGGAGCTGCTCGATGGATTCATAGATCGTTTCCATCTTATCCTTGGTCCATAGGTCTTCCGAGGAGGTATCAAAATACGTTAACTCTTCAATTTTTAGCTGCTGCGTGGTTTTCTCCATGAAGGCATCTTTCACGCGTTGGTGTTTCAAGTGGTCGTAACACGCGTGCTGTACCGTGGATATGAGGTAGCTCCGGATATTTTTTTCCACGATGACGGTAGACCTTTTATCCCATAGCTGTACAAACAGGTCATGGACTATATCTTCCGCGGTATGGATATCCACGAACTTCCGTGCAAAAAAGATCAAATCTCCTGCATGTTCCAGGTAAAATGCCCTAAAATGCACTGCAAAAATAGTTTTTTCTTTTTCTCGTCCTGAAAATTCCATACAACACGATTAAATTATCCGCAAATATACCGAAAGCCGAGAGAATAGCCAAGCTCGCTTGAGTTATTCAGAGGCGCGTCTCATATTATAGAAACATGCCCTTTTTTCTTTCGACTTCAAAAGCTCCACACCACGGGCCGATGCCATCTCGGAATATGTAGGTGCCATTGAACTTTTCAATCTATAGTTAAACAAATGAGAGAATAGGTTGTTTACTGATTATTAATCGCAGCGATTCTACCCCCCGATCGCCTGCCGGCATTAACCGTGGCATGCAATTTGCGATAATACGGGCTGCAAGTAATACGCAAATAAGCATGCGATCATCACCACGCGTTTTGGCTGTTTCGAATGCCAGAATAGCCTAAATGAAAATTGAATAAATATGAACAAAATGAAGATTGAAGTTTGGACCGATATCATGTGTCCATATTGCTATATAGGGAAGGTTCATTACGAAAAGGCACTTCGCCAGTTTGAACATGCTGACGAGGTGGAACTTGAATGGAAAGCGTTTCAGCTAAACCCCGATCTCCCGGATAAAGGGAAAGGATATCCCGTGCGGGAATACCTTACCCAGACCGCGGGATATCCCGAAGAGAACGTGAATCAAATGTTTGACGGGATCAAGCAGTTGGCCTTGGAAGCGGGTGTTTCATTTAACCTCCCCAATGCCCTTGCCGCCAACACGCGCGACGCGCACCGGCTGATCAAGCTAGCTGCCACGCAAGCGAAAGACTCTTTCGTCCTCCAAAAATTGTCAAAAGCCTATTTTGAAGAGGCCAAGGATTACAGTGACATTGAACTGCTTGTTTCCATTGGAAAAGAAGCCGGTTTAGATGAGGCAGCCATCCGCGCGATGTTCGAGAGCGACGACTACCTTTACGAGATAAAGCAAGACATGCAGGAAGCCGCAAACCTGGGAATCGACACGGTCCCTACCTTTCTGATGGACAGAAAGCAAGCTATCGTGGGTTCAGAGCCGGTAGACCTTTTCGTCGAGGTGTTGAACAAAGCGTACACCGAGTGGAAAAGCAGGACAAGCGCAACGGAACAGTCCCAACTGGAAGTGACAAAGGGCATGTCATGCAGCGCGGACGGGATGTGCGAAATTTAAAAGCTGCTCCACCTTGAAGTGCATCGTGGTGAAACAGTTAAAAGTGACAATAGAAAACAATCCGTATGGAGTACACACGTGTAAATCCTGACGACCCGAAGCGTTGGCAAGCACTCTGGGAACTTTACGAGGAGAGCTTTCCCGAACCGGAAAGGAGAAAAAAAGGAGACCATCT
>JBBACU010000061.1:0-9627 GCA_041656815.1 Proteiniphilum sp. | reverse complement strand
AAAATAGCCAACCCCACCCCGAGCAAGAATAACCCTAACAGGAAGAGCTGGTACGTGACAAAGTAGGCCGCCGGCACGAAGAGTAGCGCACCAATAGCCATGCACCAGAGACCATACATCATTCCCTTTTTGTAACCTACCTTGTTAAGGAGGAAGGAGGAAGGAATGGCCATCACCAAGTAGGCGATGTAAAACGCGAACGTCACGAGGTACGATTCGAACCGCGACAACTGGAGGGTTAGCTCGAAATAGGGTATTAAAATCGTGTTGACCCACGATACCAACCCGAAGATGAAATACAAAAACGCCAGGATAATCATCGATTTGACGGTGGTGCTTTTGTCCTTAACATGCTTGATTTGAGGAGTAGTGCTCATTGTTCGTCTTAAATTGTTAGAAAATGCAGGGGCAGTGCTTCAAAAACTTGAATACACAAAAGTATTTTTTAACGAATAGATAATTGCTTTAAAAGCGTAATCCTGCTTTCAAATATCGTTATGGGTGGTCGTCGCTGTACTTTCTCCGGTACTCCACGGGTGTACACCCTTTTATTCTTTTGAAAATCCGGGAGATGTTTTTACAGTCGTTGAAGCCCGACTCCAACGCGAGGTCAAAAAGCGTACGATCGGTCGTTAATAATAGGTTGGCGAAGTAGTCGATCCGACAGCTGAGGATAAACTGGTAAATAGATGTTCCCATCTCTTCTTTAAACTTGACTTCCAGGTTGCGGCGCGATAAAGGTACTAGCCCGGTGAGCCCCTCGATATCGATGTCGGTAGTGAAGTTGTCTTCTATAAAGTTTACAACCTGAGAAATGTACTCGTTCTCGATATCGTACTTCTCGGTTGATTTGCGCAGTTCAAACCGGGTGGGCTGGATGATGATGTTAAAGGGCTCTTTTATCTCACCGCTAATCATCCGGTCGATCAGCCTCCCCGCTTCGTAGCCTCCTTTTTCAACGTCGGTTACGATAGAGGAGATGGGCGGATCGGACAGGTGGCAAATTAGCTCGTCGTTGTCCACGCCTAATAACGAGATCTCTTCAGGAATCAGGATGTTGTTGATCTTGCATATCTGTGATACGCGTAACGCGAAACTGTCATCGCAAGCAAATAACCCTACCGGCTTAGGGAGAGAAAGTAACCATTCGTCCAGTGCAATATAACTGGTACCCCACTCTTCACCGCTCAAGTTCTCGCTTTCGAAATAGTAATAGTTGCCTCCTGATTTTTCTACCTCGCGACGGAATCCTTCCGCTCTCTCGCGCGACCATACCACTCCTTTGTTCCCGTAAAACGCGAAATTGCGGTAACGTCTTTTGATAAAAAACTTGGCGGCCATCTCCCCGGTGCCGATGTAATCGCCCGTGAGATTCGAGAAGTAGGAGCTCCGCTCTTTGTAGTTTTGAAGAAGGACGGGTATGTTTAACGTTGACAAAAGATTGGTACCCTCGTGGTCCCACCGCGCGATAATGGCGTCGGCTTTCCATTCTTGGGCCCATTCGACGATGCCCTCTTTGCCGTGTAATGTTTTATAGTACGTGGGCAGGCGGTAAAACATCCAAGGCCCGTGGTCTTTGGAATATTGGATGAGTCCTTTTAGAAGGCGGCGGCTGAATTCACTGGAGTAATCAATAAGGATAAGTACACGTTTCATAAGATTAATTCACTTTTTGTTGGTCTTTGACGCACAGATCTGAACATCGTTTTTAATGCACGGCAAGTTTCGATATGGTATGCTCATATCGCAATTATTTTGAGATTCTTCCCTCAAATATAGTCGTTATTTCGAGAGGAACAGCCCTCCGGGGAATATTTTAGGCAATATTAACTAAGATTTATCAGCGGCGGTAAAACGAAAAAGAGGCCACCTCGATCGAAATGGCCTCTTTTGTATTGGTTAACGTGATACTATCATTAAGGTAAAAAAGATTGTTTTAGGTTATCGATGCAAAGATAGGGCACTATTTTGATCCGGCAAAATAAAAAAACATATTATAAAACATAGTTATAAAATATGTTTTGGCGTACCCCTAATCGCAAATTAGCATTAATCGCCTGTTGTTCTGTAGTTTTCTCGGGAGAAACAAAAAAGAGGATGAAATCACGTTCTTCGTGATACACCCTCTTTTTAAGATCTTGCCATTGAAAATTATTTCCGGATTCCCAGTTCCTTGATGATTGAACGGTATCGTTCAATATCTTTTTCGATCAGGTAATCCAGTAGCCGGCGACGCTTGCCCACTAAAATCCTCAGTGCTCTTTCCGTGTTATAATCTTTTTTGTTTGACTTCAAGTGTCCAGTCAAATGCGAAATACGGTAGGAAAACAATGCTATCTGCGCTTCTGGTGAGCCAGTATCAGTGTTAGACTTCCCGTGCTTCGCGAAGATTTCCTTCTTTTTCTCAGAATCTAAATACATACTTGTTTGTAACTATTACGTTTAAAACTTTTCAAGGGGGCAAAGATACGCTTAAAAAAAATAATTACAAACGGTTTCTCTGCTTTTTATTGAATAACTCGCTTTTAGGTCGCTCCCTCTCTTCGATTTCATACAGCCAATCGTTTCGACGTTCGTGAAAATTTTTCAGATAATTCACCGAGAGCTTGGCTGAGTATTTTTACTTCGTCGGGTGTGAATTTAGCGGGTTTGCCATGCACGATGTTCCCGTTCATACGTTGGTAAAACCATGATGCCGATTTGCCGAAATATATTCTCGACAGATGCGAAATGGAAACTATGGGCAGTATATCAGCAAGGAGGTCACGAACGTCAAGCGTTTCGTTTATGTCGGTAATTTCAACATGTATCCGACTAAATTCGGAATCAGTGGCTTCTATCACTTCATCGCGTTGTGCGTCAGTGAGCGAGTTGAAAAATGCATCGGTTTCGCTGTCAATTTGGGCACGCAAATCGGAATTTCCCTTTGCATCGATCCATGCTTTTTTTAGTTCCAAAAATCTTTTCTTAGCTTCCATAACCCGTTTTTGTTATTAGTTTTGTAGAAAAGGAGGCGTGTTAAATACGCCGGCTCATTTTTTTGAGTTCGTCTTCAAGCGAACGAATTTCGGCATCTAGCACTGTTTGTCGATAACCGATCGCGATTAATCGATTATAATTACGGAGGAAGAAGTTGAGGTTTTCAATCAATTCCTCCTCTCGCGCCTTTAATGCTTTATCATCACTCATTTAGAACTCTTGTTTCAATGGCTTTACAAAGATAATGTTATTGTTATCAAAAAACAAGTTGAATAGTCACATTATTGTTCGCGACGTTGCAATTTGCCGCTTAGCCGTTTAATGGCGTCGTTGATCTCTTGGTCGGGCTCGATCACGTTGTATTCGCCCCAGAAGTCGGGATCCAGAAAATATTCCACCTTCTCGGCTATCACGTCGGTCGACCGAATCCGCTCGCTGCGAGGGAACTTCACCACGTTGTCGCTGTATTTGTCCGTTATGGCCATCTCGGAGCTGATGGTATAGGTGGTGGCGAACAGGCCGAAGAACCGGTTAGTCCATCGTACCCGGAATCCCACGTCGGTCGCGCTGTAGTTAAAAAACCACTTGCCGTCGTTCTCCATAAAATCGGCCACGTAGCGCGCGTGGGTGACTTCCACCCGCATTCGGGAAGGCTTACGCCGAATGAATATGTTGGTCGCGTCTTTTCTGTCTTCCACGTTCATATTGAATTCCATGCGGGCAAAGGCGAGAGACTCGGCTTCCAAGTAGATCGTGCCGCGAAAAAGGATATCGGTAATTCCCGGCCGGGGAGTGAAAGAAATAACATAGTGCGGCTTATCGTTGATGTTAATAAGCCCCTCGATATGGTAGTCGTACTCCGCTCCTTCAGTGCCAAAAACGATCTCGGGGTTTTTGGCAATGTCCAACATCAACGCGTCGCTGATGCCGCCTTGAAATTTTAATAGTACCGTGTCACGTGGGGAGATGTCGGTGGCCTTTCTCCCGATGTATATCCGCGATTGATCGTTACTGTACGATCGGTAAGATGCCTTATAAACATCCAGGACTGCTTCCACGAGCGAGATATGCCGGGATCCTTTCTTCACCGATTCGCGATAAAATGCCACCATCATCGCGGGGTCTTCCGGGTAATTCTGGGGAATTCGTTCCAACGCTTCCTGTACCAGCTTGATCCCGTCGCCCGAGACCACTTGAACCTCGCCCAGCTGGATGGGAGAGGGAACAAGCGAGATGTAATTGTTGGGGCTGTCGATAAGCGTGATCACCGGGACTTCCCTGTTTTCATACCCAAGGTGGCGAATGAGGAGGTTGGAGTTACGGGTGGACGCGGGCACCCGGATAGAAAAGTACCCATCTTGATTGGTGATGCTGGATACATTCGCCCGTTGCACCGTGATGCTCGCGTTGATCAACGGCTGGTTAGTATCGCCCCCGAGCACCCTTCCCCGGAGCACGTGGACAGAGTCTTGTTGCTGGCTCGTTTCCAGTGCCTGCAGGTTCATGAAAGGGATGGTGCAGAGCCAAAAGAGAATAGCTGGTAAGTGCTTCATGTGTTGGATGTTTCAAAAGTGAATACCCCGGACGGATTCTCGATGCCGTCCTCTCCACAAAGAAAACATTTTCGGGGAGAAAAACCAATAATCGAGCCGTTTTTAACTAGGCATGGCATCCATCAATTCTTTACCAATTTGCTATTTTAACTGTATCTTCGATTGTAACGCTTATAGTTTCAATTTCAAATTTTCCAAATAGGCTGTTGTTCCCATCCTTTAGGAAAGCCCATTTTATAGAGGCTGATATGCTTGAATTCATGAAATAATTCTAAAAAATCAGTTCTAATATGATTATCTCGATTGATAAAATTATTCAAATATAAGATAGCTGAAAGGATAGGAAAGATTTTACGTCTTTGATGATTATTTGGTATGTAATCTAAAATTGGTTGAATGGTTTTTTTGGGCCAGTCGTATTTGTTAATAATTACTCGATTCCAAAGTCTGCCGTGATGAGCAATTATATTTCTTAATAATGTGATGGTAATCAGCCAGCTACTCAAGTGCTTTTGATTGTAGAGGCCAAATTCTTTTGCAACCAGATTTTTCTCGTGCAATTGATGATCCAAATTTCGATAAAGCTTAGACAAGGACCCGAAAGTTAATACCTCCAAAGCCTTCCAACTTTCCGGGTTCTCGTTGGGGTGATTTGTATAGTGTTTTACAATAAATTCTTCGCTACTTTCGGTAAGTTCAGAGTGGAGTTTACTTTGAAAATCACTAAAATACTTCTTGTTTGGGAATAGGGACGAGTTTAAATACCACTCTGCCCCGTGAGTTAATGAAAGGTGGTATATCATCTTTGTACGGAGTGCTATTTCAATATGTTCGATAGCATCAAAAACTATTAATCTGAAGCGTTTATCGAAATTATATAGTTTAATAACGTCCTCAAAATAAGTGTTATCGACAAAATGATGATTGACTTTATCATCCTGCATTTCCCACCAATAGCCTTTGAGTCGGTAATAACTAATGTTTGCCAAAAAGTAGGATGCTTTAGATTCATTGCGAAAAAGCATGTTGCGTTTTTTCAACAAATCGATTTGTTCTTGTATGGTTCTCGGTCGTTTAGCCATGGCAGCGTGTTTTATAGGCGCTGAGAGCAATTGTAAAGTCTGTAAAAAAGAAGACCCGTGAGCAGATCTTACGGGATGCAACACGGGTACTGTTGCCACAAAGGTAATTACATTTTTTTGATTCTGCAAACTATTCCGTGAACTTTTTCTGAGGTGTCAGATTTAGTTCAGTACGTTTGCTCGGTTACTGTTTACTTATCTACCCTGAATTTTGTGTTTCTGGACTTGGATATGTCAACTGAAAAATGAATGAAATGCCACGTGCAAAAGATGTATTTTTGAAGCGAGTTTTTAAATTTAATTTTTAAGTGATATTGCAAATATATAATAATTTTTTCGGGAATTTTTTCGTGTTGCATGAAATAATTTAACGGTAAGTATGATAGGGACGAATCTAGATCAAATAATTGCTTACTTTTGTACCATTAACGGGATTTTTTTGTTAAAGGATAAGGGGCGTTGTAAATAGTCCCTGCCCAAGGGATAGGGCGAGTGCTCTAAATTGACGGGCTATCAAGAGAGAAAATAAATACAAGATGGTGTACAGATACGATTTCCTGGTGATTGGGGCCGGGATAGCCGGGATGAGTTTCGCGCTGAAGGTGGCACGGCACGGTAGGGTGGCCATCGTGGCCAAGAACCCGCTGGAGGATGCCAATACCTACTACGCGCAAGGGGGGATCGCTTCGGTGACCAACCCGTGGGATCACTTTGAAAACCATATCGCCGATACGCTGGATGCCGGTGCCGGCTTGTGCGACGAGAAGGTGGTGGAGAAGGTGGTCCGGGAGGCTCCCGAACAAATCCGGGAGCTCATCCGGTGGGGGGTGGATTTTGACAAGGACGCGCAAGGGAACTTCGACCTGCATCGCGAGGGAGGGCACTCCGATTTTCGTATCTTGCACCATAAGGATAAAACCGGTGCCGAGATCCAGGTGAGCCTCGTGGAGGCGGTCAGGAACCACCCGAATATCGACCTGTATGAACGGCATTTCGCGATCGAGGTACTCACCCAGCACCACCTGGGGCAGATCGTTACCCGCCATACTCCCGGTATCGAATGTTACGGCGCGTATATCCTTAACGGGAACACGGGCGAGATCGAAACCTTCCTCTCGCGGGTGACCATGATGGCCACGGGCGGCATCGGGGCGGTGTATCAAACCACCACGAACCCCGACGTGGCTACCGGCGACGGGATCGCCATGGTGGCGCGGGCCAAAGGGGAGGTGAAAGGAATGGAGTTCGTGCAGTTTCATCCCACCGCGCTCTACCACCCCGGGGCACGCCCCTCCTTCTTGATCTCCGAGGCGATGCGGGGGTACGGGGGGATCTTGAAAACGCTCGACGGCAAGGAGTTCATGCAGAAATACGACGAGCGGGGCTCCTTGGCACCTCGCGATATCGTGGCGCGTGCCATCGATACCGAGATGAAAGAGCGGGGAGAGGAGCATGTCTTCTTGGACGTGACCCATAAAGATCCCGACGAAACACGGCGCCACTTTCCAACCATCCACGAGAAGTGCCTCTCTTTCGGCATCGATATTACCCGGGAGATGATTCCCGTGGCTCCAGCAGCGCACTACGTGTGTGGCGGGATCGCGGTGAACCTGCATGGCGAGAGCAGCATTCATCGCCTCTACGCCAGCGGCGAGTGTGCCTGTACCGGGCTGCATGGAGCCAACCGGTTGGCATCCAACTCGCTTATCGAGGCGGTGGTCTTTGCCGATGCTTCGGCGAAGCACGCGGTTCCCCGATTCATGGAGTACCCTTTCCAAGAGAGTGTCCCGCCCTGGAACGCGGAGGGCACCACCTCTCCCGAGGAGATGGTGTTGATCACCCAAAGCTACCGGGAGGTGGGGCAAATCATGTCGTCGTACGTGGGCATCGTGCGCTCCGACCTCCGCTTGAACCGGGCGATGAGCCGCCTCAACATCTTGTTTCGGGAGACCGAAGACCTCTTCCAACGCTCGGTGGTATCGCGCGATATCTGCGAGCTGAGGAATATCATCAAAGTGGGGTACATGGTGATCAAACAGGCCACGGCGCGGAAGGAGAGCCGGGGACTGCACTATACCATCGACTACCCGGAAAAGGACCCGGACTCGAAACTTTGACTAATGTGCCAATGTGTCAATGTGCCAATGTGATTAATGTGACTAATGTGCTAATGCGATTAATGTGCTAATGTGATGATTTAACGATTTGATAATGTGACTAACGTGATGAAGACGATTAATATAAACGGTACGCTGATGGACCTCGATACCCCCCGGGTGATGGGGATCCTGAACGTGACGCCCGACTCCTTCTTTCCCGATAGCAGAAAACAATCGGAGCATGATATCGTGGAGCGATGCCGCCAAATCATCGAGGAGGGAGGTACCTTTATCGACGTGGGTGCCCAATCTACCGCCCCCACTTCCCAGTTCTTGGACGAGAAGGAGGAGGCCGGACGCCTGATGCCCGCACTGAAACTCATCCGGCAGGAGTTCCCCGAGGCACTGCTCTCGGTGGACACGTTCCACGCCGACGTGGCCAAGCAGGCGGTCGAAGAGCACGGGATAAGCATGATTAACGATATCTCGGGGGGGCAGATTGACGAACGGATGTTTTCTACCGTGGCTGAACTAAACGTGCCTTACGTGCTGATGCATATGAAAGGAGTGCCGCGGACGATGCAACAGCTGGCACGCTACGATAACTTCTTGCAGGAGGTACTCTACTACTTCTCCGAGCGGCTAACACGGCTGCACCAGCTGGGCGTGAACGACGTGATCATTGACCCGGGGTTCGGGTTCAGTAAAACCGTGGCATTGAACTACGAGTTGATGGCTTATCTGAAATATTTTCATATCTTTGAGGAGCCGATCTTGGTTGGTGTATCGCGAAAATCGATGATCTACAACCTGCTTGGATCCACGCCGCGAGAGAGCCTTAACGGTACATCCGTGCTCAACACCATCGCCCTGCTCTCGGGGGCAGGTATCCTTCGAGTACACGACGTGAAAGAAGCCGTGGAGTGCGTGAGAATCACGAGCGAGGTTACCAAGTACGATAAAAATAAGTGAGTTATGTTCGCGCATTTTGGCATAAAGGATTTCATCGACGTGGTGCTGGTAGCACTGCTCCTGTTCTATCTTTTCAGGCTGGTGAAGATATCGGGGCTTCGTCCCCTCTTTATCGGTATCCTAGTGTTCATGTTGATCTGGATCTTGGTATCCCGGGTGTTCAACATGGTGCTGCTGGGGTCTATCCTCGACCAGTTCGTGAGCGTGGGGCTGTTCCTGCTGGTTATACTCTTTCAGGATGAGATACGCCGCTTCTTGATGTCGCTCGGTTCGAAGAAAGGATGGAATTTTATCACGAAACTGATCTTTCCCAGTGAAAGCGATCAAAAAGACAACGCGCACCTCACCGCGGTAGTGCTCGCCTGCATGAACATGTCGAAAACCAACACGGGCGCCCTTATAGCGGTGCAAGGGGATATCCACATGGGGCTTTACGAGCAGACCGGGGAGATCGTGAACGCCGATATCTCGTCGCGACTTATCGAGAATATCTTTTTCAAGAACAGCCCGCTACACGACGGAGCGATGATTATCGTGGGAAAAAAAGTGAAGGCGGCCGGCTGCATCCTCCCCATCTCCCAAAACCCGAACATTCCCTCCCACTTGGGGCTAAGACACCGGGCGGCACTTGGTATTTCCCAAGAGACCGACGCGAAGGTGGTCATTGTCTCCGAAGAGACGGGGCGCATAGCCTTTGCCTCGAGGGGACGCCTCAAAATGAATATTACCCCCGAAGACCTGCAGAGCTTCCTGATGAGCGACGAGTAATTCTAAACAGGAGGTATGAGCTCCACGTGCTGATGGCGGTAGGAGATAATGCCCGGCCACGAGGTAGCGGGTTGCCGGTGAACGACGACGGGGCGAATTGATTGTTATGATTTTAGAAGAACTGTCCATACTGAACTACAAGAATATCGAGCAGGCGGAGATTTGCCTCTCCCC
>JBBACU010000060.1:0-9837 GCA_041656815.1 Proteiniphilum sp. | reverse complement strand
TTGTCGATACAGGTCACCTGGTGGTCGCGATGCTTGTTGTCCAAGGGGCGCCGATGGTACACGATATACCAGTCGTCGCTTTCCGGCTTATGAATGACCGAATGGTGCCCGGCGCCGGTTGCGATTTCCAGATCCTGCTCCAAGATGGTTCCGATGCGTTCAAAGGGGCCCAGGGGATCGTCGGCAATAGCATATGCCACCCGGTAATCGGGGCCTCCCCAGCCGCCTTCCGACCACATGAAGTAGTATTTGCCGTCCTTTTTGAACATGAAGGGTCCTTCCACGAAGCTCTCTGGAGTCACCTCTTTATACAACTCCCCGTCTGGGAACGGCCGTATACCCGTGAAGTCGTTATTGAGCAATACCACGTTGCAGTGCCTCCATCCGCCGTAAAACATGTAGTAGGTACTGTCGTTTTCTTGAAAGACAAACTGGTCGATGGGTTGGGCGCCGTTCACGATCTCGTTGATCAGCGGTTTGCCTATCAGGTCCTTGTAAGGCCCTTCCGGTTGGTCGCTTACCGCCACGCCGATCCCGCCGATCTCCTCCTCGCTCTGGATATCATTTGCCGCGAAAAAGAAATAGTATTTCCCGTCTTTTTCCAGTACCCCCGGCGCCCACATGGCTTTATGGGCCCAGCTGACCTCTGCCGAGTCGAGTATACGCTCGTGCTTGGTCCAGTTTACCAAGTCGGGCGACGAGAAGGCGTTGAACAAAACTTGGTTCTCGTAAAGATCGGAATAGGTGGGGAAAATCCAGTAACGATCACCGTAAATAATTCCTTCCGGATCGGCATACCACCCCTCGAAGACTGGATTTCCGGAGTATTCCGCTCTGGCGGCACTTTCGTTCGAGCTTCCCTTGTTCACGCACGCGGTGAGCGCGATAGCTCCCGCCATGATCAAAAGAGTTCTTTTCATGTTGGTTCTCACGTAGTCAGTCATTATTTGCAAAAATAAAATTTGGTTCACTGAAGTTAGACTATTCTTCGCCATGGCATAGCCTAAGCGAGCTTGACATCGCTCTCACTTATTCGTTATTTTGGCTTCACCGAATAGTGCATTTCACTGAATTCTTCACAAATATAGCATTCATTAACCGATTCCACCTGATATTTCGATAATAAATTTTCATTTGTTGTGGCTGGTTTTAATAAATTGACCTGAAAATTAATACCTTTGTTGATCCGGCTGAAAGAAACATCGATTGCATACCTCAATATTTCACTAAATTACGAAAAGATGGCAAAAAAGCAGAATTCACAAATCTTGTCCCCAGAGAATTACATCCGTCAGAGAGCTCGTAACCTGCCCCTGTTCAAGTGCTTGATTAACGAGGGTTGGGAGGAAAACGGTTTGGCGTATATTACTGTCGCCCGCCGCCATATTAATGAGAACATCACTTTTTGCACGTACCTCGTTGACCTCAAGTGTCTCGGTATCAAGGATTCCTTTTTTAACTTTAATATCTCCGAATATGAATTTGACGAGTTTGTTGATAAATTGTCGTACAATTTTGAACTTTCGGAAATCGACTATTCATTGGCTCATAATATTATTCATGCCGGATGGGAGTACGCGGAGGAGATCGGATTCAAACCTTATAAATCTTTCCTCTCTACCACGCTATTTATGCTGGAGGAGGACGACGACACTATTCCTCTTATTGACATTCCATGCGGGGACGAAAATGGGAAACCTCTATTTGTACAGGGTCCTTCGGAAGATGAGGCAACGGCAAATCGGATTATTGCTCAACTGGAAAAGAACCTGGGAACGGGTAATTTCCATTATATTTTGCAAGTGGATGAGTTGCCGCGTGAGGGAATCGATTGGGATGATGACGACGACGATGAGGATGAGGAGGAATGGGACGCCGATGAATTTGACGACGATGATGACGAGTGGGACGATGAAGAATTGGACGGACGGGCCCACGAAGCGGATCAGGCGGTCTTGCGCCTTGAGTACGAGGAAAATAGTTTCGAGGAAAACGCGCGCGCGTTTCTCGAGTTGAGTCGCTATTTAGAGGAAGCGGATTGGGATCCGGATATGGAAGAAGAGTTGTACGAAGAGGAGGAAGATGAGGAAGATGAGAACGAGGAGGAAAATGAAAATTTTGCCAGGTTAATGGTGTTAACCGATATTTTATACGGATCGATTATCCCTGAGGAAGAATTGAATTCATGGATGGAGTCATGGTATAAAGAGTCGCAGCTTTACACGGTGACTGAAGGGGCTGTAATCGAGATGTTTGGTCTGCAATCCGATGCATTGTTCACGGAAAAAGATATTGCGAACCTTACCGCCGGAACCGGGGATGGAAGTATCGAAAGGTATCTCCGTGAAAGATGGGGAGATTTACCTTACCTCTTGGCAACAGAGATCGCTGAGGAAGAAGATCTCCTGTTGAAAAGAGAGAAGATAACCGCCGCGCTGGGTAAGTTTCCGGATCATGGTTTGATCAGGATAGAAGACAGGATAGCCCGTTTAGAAGCAGATGGCCTGGACGAAGGCGAGATTCGTTACGAGTCGGTATTTGGAAACCGTGAAGAGATCACCCCGATCGAGTATGCCCGGTTAATGGGCTTGAGGATTGATTATTTTATAAGAAAGGAAAACTACGCCGGTTTAGAAAGTCTTTATTACCTCATGGAGGATGAATTCGATTTTGAAGACGAGGATATGGACGAGGATGTCGCATTGCTGTTTTCGGTGCTATTGGCTTCACGGATTTCACTGTTGAAGATGCATTTGTCAGGGTTAACCGAAACAGGTACTGTCAGTAACGCATAAATCATTTTGCCGGGTATGCAGTGCCTGCGTATCCGGCAAAATGATTGTTCTGACTCGATCGCGCGTGTTTTTTCGCGGGCCGCGCGCGATGATGGCTCTTACTTCAACAGCCGCTCAAATAGCCAGTCGTTTTTCTGTTGTTGCTGTTCCGGGAAAGTCCAGTGTTGGGTTTCCGGGAAGAGGTGCAGTTCTTTGGGCGCGGTGATCACGTTATAGGCGGCGTGCATCGAGGTGGGCGGGCACACGTTGTCGTTATAGCCCCAGGTGTACCAGCCGGGCACCTTCACGAAGCGGGCAAAGTTCACCACGTCGTAATACTTGGAGGTTTCTATTTTCTCCGGTTTGTTGGTGAAGTCGTTAAGGAACATGTGGGGCCAACCACCGGCGCGGCCGTGCAGGTAACCGGTCAGGTCGGACAGGGCGGGGTAGATGGCTGCCAAGTAATTGACCCGGCTGTCCAACGCGGCGGTGATGATGGAGAGGGCGCCGCCCTGGCTCCCACCGGTTACCGCGATGTCTTGCCCGTTAAAGGAGTCGAGGGACTCGATAAAATCCACCGCTCTGACGCATCCGAGGTACACCCGCTTGAAGTAATAGTTGTCTTTGTCGTCGAGGTTAGCCGTCTGGTAGCTGTCAAGGGGACCGGTGCGCAAATTATCGTAGACTCCTTGGTCGAGGTTTACCGGAATGCCATGAATGCCGATCTGGAAAGTGATGATTCCTTGCTCGGCGCCCCAAACGTCGCCATAATAAGGGCGGACACCCGCTCCCGGCACGTGCAGGATGGCGGGGTACTCTCCTTCGGCCTTGGGCTTGCAGAGGATGCCGTAAATTTTACCCTTCAGGTTGTCGATGCTCACGTGAAAAACGTCCACCTTGTCGGTGCATCGTTCGGGCAGCAGCGTTATGACCGGCTTCATGGGTACTTTCGCGAGCGCTCCTTTGGCATCTTCCCAGAACTGCTCAAAATCGGACGGCAGGGTGGTAGTCGGCTCGATCTGGTCGGGAGAGAACCCCGCGGTAGCGTAGGAAGAGTAGGTTTTCCCATCCACCCCTACCGAAGCGTGGCACTGTAAAAATCCGGCATCGTTGAACGGTTTTGTCTTCACAGTGGCTATCCCCTTTTTGAGTTTGACGGTTCCCTCGTCCCAGGCATCCATTTTTTCAGGGCCGACGCGATACCGCACGTCGATCCCTTCCATGGGGACGTTATCCCGTAATACGGTGATCGTGAATTCGGCCTGTTGCCCTTTCTCGTAGGTCCAGTCGGCTTTATCAGGCGATACGATCACCTGCACCAATTGCCTCGCGGGTTGTGCCACGCCTTGAAAACAAAGCGACAGGACAAAAATAGAAAGTAAAAATAATCGATTCTTCATTTTAAACGCGGATTTTAAATATTAGTGAGTTGCAGTTGGTGCGGGCCAACGTTTTCAGCCCGCCGCCAAGCTAAAAACATTTGGCTTGATGACTGGGTGTTTTGCCAGCTGGGCCATCCCTGTTATTTTAATTCCAGTGGTTGAACCTGTTGGAATTCGATTCCCCGTGCCTGCTCGAATGCTTCGATCATTTCTTGCAGTTTTTCCGGTTCCGAGGCCGCCAAGTTCTCCTGTTGTCTGATATCTTCTCTTAAGTTGTAGAGTTGGTACTCGTTGGAATTTCCCAGCTCGATATTAACCATCTTGTTAATAGCGGCTCCCTTGTACGGGGGGATCATTACCCAGTCTCCCTTTCGCAGGGCGGTTCGTGTCGCGGCTTCGATGATCAGCTCGGCGCGCCCTTGATTATTTTTTCCTAGAAACTCGTCGAGCAGTTCTTCGCTATCAGGTCCCCTCTCCTCGCTACCCACCAGTCGAGCTAGCGACGAAAAGAGGTCGAGCTGAGATACCATGGCGTCGGAAACAGCGGGCTCTATTGTTCCTTTCCAGTAAACAAGGAGCGGTACGCGGGTTCCCGCTTCATACAGGCTGTATTTTCCCCCGCGGAGAGGTCCCGCGGGCAGGTGGTTGCCCTGTTTTTCCACCGCGTCATCGTAATAGCCGTCGTTCAATACCGGGCCATTATCACTGCTAAAGATAACAAGCGTGTTTTCAAGCAGGTTTTCTTCCTCGAGTGTTTTCAATAACTCTCCCACGCACCAGTCTGCCTCCACGATCACGTCACCCCGGGGACCCAATCCCGATGAACCGACGAAGCGGGGATGGGGCGTCCTTGGCACGTGGGGTTGCTGCATGGCGTAATAGAGGAAGAAAGGACCTCCTTTTTGACTTCGGATATATTCTTTTGCTTTCGAGAGGAAATCATCCGCCATCTCCTCGTCTGTCCACATGGCCGACTTCCCTCCTTTTTGAAACCCGATTCGAGGGATACCGTTATGGATGGAGTTGTTATGGCCGTGATGCCATCTCATCGTGCAGAGCTCAGGGTTGTCGAGGCCGGTCGGTTCGCCTTCAAAATTGACCTCGTAACTCACCAAAAGGGGATCATCGGGATCAAGCCCCACCACGTGCCCGTCTTCGAGGTAGACCGTGGGGGTTCTATCTTGGGTGGCGGCCATGATAAAGGAGTAGTCAAACCCCACTTCATTGGGGCCCGGCGTTACGCGTTGGTTCCAATCCACGCTGCCAATCCCGAGCCCGAGGTGCCACTTGCCCACGATCCCGGTATGATATCCCTTTTCTCTCAGCATTTTAGGCAGCGTCATTTTTGCCGTGTCGATGATCAGGGGAGCCTCCCCCGGCAGAATTTGAGCATTTTTGTTGCGCCACGGGTACTCGCCGGTCAGCAAGGCGTACCGGCTGGGAGTGCTGGTGGCAGAGGAAGAATACCCCATGGTAAACCGCACGCCTCCCTCCGCGAGCTGATCCATGTGTGGTGTTTTTATCTCCCCACCGTAGACGCCAATATCGCCATACCCTAGATCGTCAAGATAGATGATAACAATGTTGGGCAACGGGGTAACTTGCTTTTGATCCTGGCACCCGCCCAACAGCGCCATGGAGCCTACGCTCAGGAGTTTTGCCGAAGTTGTGATACCTTGTTTCGTCATTTTATTTTTCTTTCATGTGTTGTTTTGCTTTGGGTGCTGCCAGGCGGATATCCGCGAACAAGGGGCGGTGGTCGGAGGCAACTGGTTCATCAATCACCTCGGCCTGTTGGATCGTGTAGTTATGCTCATTGGCAGTATATCCCAGTATATAATCGATGGTCCTGCGCGGGTTGACGGAGGGCGAGGTGGGTTGGTGGGGATCGGAAAGAATCTGCCACCCTTTTTTCAGGAACTCCATGGGCGCGGATTCGGGCGTGGCGTTCAGGTCCCCGATCAGGAATACCGGCTTGTCGTACGCCTTCGCCGCGTCCGTGATGATTTTTACCGACTCGAGCCGCTCCTCGCCATTGAGCGAGAGGTGGGTGTTGACCACCACATATCTTTCCAGCTCAACGATGAGCGCGGTGCGGGCTTCGCTCGCCCCGGGCAGGGCGATCTTTTTTACCGCGACCGGTTTCTCCCGGGTAAGCATGCCATTGCCGTACTTCCCCCCGTCGTGCAGGATGGAGTAACCAAAAGTGGCATGCATCCCAGTTTGCTCTGAAAGCATCTGAATGATATCGATGTTGCCGCTCCGGTTCACCACGCTATCCACCTCCTGTAGCCCTACCACTTCGGGATGGATGTCGATAATCACTTTTCCTATCCGTTCGATATCCACTATGTCGTCCATCCCCCTCCCGTGATGAATGTTATAACTCATGATCCGGTGGGCATCCTTTTCTTGTGGAAAGGAGGTGCTTCCTTGTTGCGTGGATCGTGTGCCACAACTAACGAGGTAAATGCAGAGAATCAGTAAAAGGGGTATCTTTTTTATCATCACGTTATCACATGCATCATGTTCCTGCGTTAATGGTTTAGCTGCTCGTTTCATACGATTGATTTTTGTTATTCTTCAACACGCCCGGGTTCCCTGCGGTTCTTTCCGCTGTTTCCGGTGAGGTCGTCGCCCAAGTCTTGTCGTGCCGTTTCGGCGATTTGCTTGAGTTTTTCCACGATCTCCGGATGGGACTCGCTCACATCGTATCGTTCTCCCGGATCTCGTCGTAGATCGTACAGTCCACCCATATGATCGAAGTGCTCATTCACTTTTCCGGGCATGCCATCGTTTCCGGGTTGAAACCCTTCGTATGTCCTTCCGGGGTGGGGAAAGACCAACTTCCAATCTCCATGCCGAACTGCTTGCAGGCTGTTTTGGCGGTAGTAATAGTAGAAGGTTTCTCTCGGTTTAGCCTCCATGTCTCCTTCAAGGATAGATAAGAGGCTGACTCCATCGATACGTTTTTCGGGCAAAGCGGCACCGGCTATCTCTGCAAGTGTGGGCAGGATGTCGATGGCAGACACGAGGCTGTTTGAGATGCTCCCTTCTGGAATCATGCCCTTCCAGAGCATGATACATGGTACGCGTTGTCCGCCTTCGAACGTGGTCCCTTTTCCTTCGCGGAGGCTGCCGGTGCTTCCCGCGTGGTTGCCGTAATTGATCCATGGACCGTTGTCGGACGTGAAGATCACCAGCGTGTTTTTATCCAATCCGGCCTCTTCGAGGGTCTGCAGGATCGTTCCCACGCTCCAGTCGATCTCCATCATCACGTCGCCATAGAGACCCTGCTCCGATTTGCCTTTAAATTTATCGGAAACGTAGAGCGGAACGTGAGGCATGGGGTGGGCCAAGTAGATAAAAAAAGGAGTCTCCTTGTTTCGTTTAATAAAGTCGATTGTCCGGCGGGTAAACTCTGTTGTGAACTGTTCTTGGTCGGCGGGAGTAAGGGCGGGGTTCACGATCTCCTCGTTCTCGAAGAGAGGCAGATCAGGATAGGTTCCTGTGGGATGCCATGGCCACATGTCGTTGGAGTAGGGGATACCGTAGAATTCGTCGAACCCGTGGTTGGTGGGGAGGAATTGCCGGGGAGTCCCCAGGTGCCACTTGCCATAGGCCGCCGTGGCGTATCCCCTTGTTTTTAGTATCTCGGCAATGGTCTCTTCCTCGGCTGAGATACCCATTCTCGATTGAGGCCCAAGGGCACCGTGAAATCCCACCCGGTTGGGGTAACAGCCCGTGAGCAGTCCGGCGCGGGAGGCACTTGAGACCGCCTGTGGTGAATAGTAATGGCTGAAGAAGAGTCCTTCCCTCGCCATGTTGTCGATATGGGGTGTCGTGTGCCCGGTCGCCCCTGTGAGTGACAGGTCGCCGTATCCCATATCGTCGAGATGAATGAGTATCACGTTGGGTGTTTCTTCCCCGGCAGTCTTTGCATGTAAAATAGGGGAGTAGGATGCTGCTGTCGTCAGAACGGTCCCCCATACTCCCGCGATAATCCTGGTTTTTCGGTTTGTCTGCATATGTGTTCTCTTCTTAATTGTAGTTGAAAAATCCCGCATCGTATCGAAAAAGTGAACGGGGTTCTTTCACCATGTATTCGCGTGATATTTTTACAGCGTGTTGAGCAATCCTTTGGCGTTATTCAACTTGTCTTGCCAGTCACCAGAAGGCTCCAATGTATCAAAAAAGCGAATGGTCTCTTCTAGTCGGGCTAATTTTACCAATGATTCGGTCGTGTTCTCTCCGGTGTATTTTTTTCTCAGTACCCGGATTTTCTCCACGTCCTGAATTCCTTCCACCAGCCGTTCAAACCGGATAGAGCTTCGGGCATCCGGGTACACGATGTAGGTGTCTCCTGCCGGCCAGGTCCGGAAGCGCGAGTCGGTCAGCGGGTTTTCAACCCACGAGTTGTAGGACCAACGCAGGAACCCATCGAAGTCGGCTGCCACCGCGTACCAAGCGGCGTATACCGCTTCTGCCGAGGGAGAAAATGTGAACGTGTTAGGGAATTCATCGGCACAACAGACGTAATAGGTGGTGATAAGTCCCTTGTCTCTTCGTGCCGCTATCTCCTCCTTGTTGACTTTGTTGTCGGCTCCCACGCAGATATCCTTGATCCAGGGATACTGTTGGTAGCTTTTATGGTTGTCCGCCAGGGAGACACCCAGTTCTGGCGCGAAGCGCTCCAGCACTTTCAAGGCTGCCTGCATATCGGCGGGACCTCGCTCGTCCATCGCGATATTGGTTATTTCCAACCATCCTTTCTCGCGGAGGTGGCGGGTAAAATCTTCCAGGAAGACACTCCACAATTCTTCGTACTCTTTCGACTGTGCTTTCAGCTCCACGGTAACCAGTTCGCCTTTTTCCATGTCGTTGTAATGCATCTGGTTGTTCCAAGTGAGCAACGAATAACAGTTAATCATCTTGTCGATGCCTAGGTCCATCATAAACTCCACCCATTGGTCGAAGATGGTGTAATCGAAACTCCAGCTTTGGTCTTTGTTCTTCGTCCATAAGATCATGTCGGCATAGGCGTCATAGCACTGGTGGTTCCACGGATCTTTGTTCAGGGTGGCGGTGATCACCTTTTGCCCCGCGTCGGCCAGCATCTTCATGAGCGGACGCATCTTTTCGAAATGGGCATTGCTCCACAGCTCCAGACCGTGCACCCGGGCCACGGCCGAGGGGTGCTGCCATAGATCAAGGTGATAGAGCCAATCCGACGGTTCGGGCAGTACCTGGTCCACTACCTCCAGTTCGACCTCGAAATTACGCGACGATTGATTTCTGGCATGAATTTTCAGTTTTCCCTTGTAGCTTCCGGCAACTGCATCGGCAGGGATATGGAAGGTGAGCCACACCGGTCGCGCGGTTTTTGCTTCGATATCAAAGCACTCCAGGCTATCCAGCATATCCGGTGCCAGCGATGCCGGGAAATCTCCCGGTTTACGATGCCCGCAACCGGGACCAAACTCATCGGTCATCACGTAACGTACAAACCGGGCTTGGGCGACGGATGCCGGCAATTTGTATCCTCCCGACTCAAAATCACTGAATTCGCACTCTACCTGATGGATATCCTCGGCAGTCCATAGCAATAGCTGGGCGGAAACTCTCTCCCCTTTCCATCCGGAGACTTTCACGTTGTTTACCGGGGTGATCTCGGGTGCCAC
>JBBACU010000059.1:0-9869 GCA_041656815.1 Proteiniphilum sp. | reverse complement strand
GCCCGTCTTAGGGCTTTCAGCGGTTCCCCTGCGGAAAGATCCACTGCAGCGCCACTCCTTGAGAGCGCTGGGGTATTTACGGTCGAGGGCGTCTAGCAGGAGAACGCGACCCCAACCGTCGGACAGGTCGCGCTCGTGGATTGTTTTGACGGTTTTGAGGTGCTGTTGCAGCGGGGCTTTGAGCGACTCGGGCAGCATAGTGATACGGTCTTTCGCCCCCTTGCCGTCGCGGACGAGGATTTCGTTTCTGGAGAAATCGATGTCCTGGACGCGCAGGCGCAAACATTCCATCAGTCTCAGTCCCGCGCAGTACATCAGCGAGGCCATGAGCCACTTATCGCCGGTCAGGTTTGTCAGCATGGCTTTAACTTCCTCGCGGGTCATGACCACAGGCAGGCGTTTAGGTTTGTGGGCGCGGATGACTTCGCCCAGGTCGCCACTTCACGACCGAGGACGTGACGATAAAGGAAAAGCAGCGCGGCAAGCGCCTGGTTCTGAGTGTAGGCGCTTACCTTTTCCTTCGTAGCCAGATGCGTCAGGAAGGCGTTGATTTCCGGTTCGGACATTTCGGCGGGGTGGCGGATGTTGTGAAAGTGGATGTAGCGTCTGACCCAATGGCAATAGGCTTGCTCCGTACGCGGACTGTAATGGCGCGACCGCAAGGATTCGCGCAACTGGTCAAGCAGCTTGGGTCGGCGGGCGCAACCAACCTGCCTATCCCCAAGGGATGGAAGGGATTCATTCCCTCTCACTGGAGAATCCGTGAGGCTTGCGTGAACACCTGAAGCCATCATCCGCGCTCCTCGCAGGAAGCCAGTTTGCCGGACTTGAGCCACTTATCGAGTTCCTTCGCATCGTGTCGCAGGGTTAGGAAATCGACATTGACACCGCTTCCGGCCTGCCGGAACGGCCTGATCTTTGATAACCCGTTGAAATTGAAGGTTTTCGGTTAACAGCCGGAGAAAGAGAACCGTTATGAAGAGGGTTGCGCACGGGGAGCCAAAAATACATCCGCTGAATCCAGCGGCTCCTGTTTAAGCCAAGGCCCCGTGGGGTGACCCCACGGGGCCTTGGCTTTTTCATGTCCGGCCACTCGAGCTCGCACCAAGTCGGCACTTATGCCCCATTCTGCCCGTCCTCTCGGATCTCTCTATCCGCGAACTCCTCCACTTCGGACACACCCGGTATGGGCCCGATGAAAACCGGCTCGGCAACTGTGCAGATTGATCGGTAGAACCTGTTGATTATGATCCTAATTTGTGCTTCTCAACAAACCTTGACAGCAACTGTCAATAACTGTATAATTCTATCTTAATAAAATGTTGGTTTGATACCTTGGGACCCGAGAGGTGCGTTCCATGGATGAAAAGCTAGGCGACGTACTAACCATTGAAGAGTTGTCCACCTACCTGAAAATATCCAAGTCCACGCTTTACAAACTTGTTAGGGAAGGCAGGATCCCCTGTCAAAAGATCGGCCGGCACTGGCGTTTCAGAAAAGGGGCCATTGACTGCTGGCTTGAGGAAACGCTGGCGGACAGGCCCGGTTCAAGCGGAGGCAGGTAAAGGAGGCGCACTTTGACTTCGGCCCGGCACGCCTCTCAAATCAATACCGTTACAGTCGAACCCGAGCAACAACCGACTTTCACTTCCTTTCCCAAAAACACTCTGCTTGAATCAGGCAAGATTCCCATCGCCGAGATCACTGGGTTCGCCACCCGTGCGGCTCAAAGCACCAATCCGATCTACCGAGTCCATCATTTCGTGCGGCGTCTTGACTCACAGTCTTGAGCCATTTCGGCCGTCCTATACTTTTAGCAAGGAGAGGTAGAAAGATTCTGGGGCCTGTACCTAGGAGTTTTATCACTTGATAAAGCGTAGGAGGAGTAAAGTCATACGATGGCAATTATAATGTCCGCAGGGAAATATGCTCCACTTAAGCAGTGGTTAATTGACAACAACAATGAAAGCGTTAGGGTGTCTTTCTCACACATCTCTGACTTGGTTGGAGGGTTGCCACCATCGGCATATCGATATCGTGCTTTTTGGTCGAATACCAAGAGCCACCCTATTTCCGTTGCCTGGATAGAAGCGGGTTATAAAGTAATAGAGTGCAATTTACAATCGCAACTAGTGCGCTTCGAGAAGTTTGGAGAAGCCAGCGGAAATATTTGCGAAACCCGACGTGTGACCATTAAAGAGGCAATGATCGAGTATTCGAATACCTACGTTGGAAAATTCAAGTCTCGCAAAGAGATCTGCAACGAACTGACGGCTAAATATGGGTTCCCCACTCAGTCAATACTTCCTGCAGCTTATGAAGTAAGCCTTTCAAATCGACTCCCGAAGTTGTTTAGGCGGATCGCTCACGGCATATATGAGTGCTTGGGATATGGCGGTAAAAATAAATCTGTATATAGCGGTTTAAAAACTTTGTATTGCGTTCTCGATGAAACAGACCAAAAAAGAGTGAAACATATCATGGTTTCTAAATTTAAATACGGTTATAGAACTGCATCCAGAATAGATTTCGAACGTTTAAAAAATTTTTATTATGACGAATACGGAGAAGATTTGAAAAGTGAAGCTGACGAAATTGCTGCCCTTGTGAATCCTGTTGCTGTGATCTTTGACGGGAGGGCATACATATATTACGAAGACACCGTTGGGGCAGTTTGGGCTTTTTTGGAACAGGTAAATTTACCGTGTTTTTGCATTGACGCTTTTTTCGAGAAGTATTCCATAAAACTCTATGCCCTGGGCATTTTTTCGGTTGGTATGCTCAAAGCCTTCATTGAGAAGAATTTTACTCACGTTTACTGCAGGCGTGACTACGTGTATCTACAACCGGGTACTTCTCCTCCGGACTTGATCCGAGAGGTGTTCGACGAGCGGGAATCCTGGACGTTTAATGAATTATTGCATCGGTTACCGTACCTCAAACAAGATACCATCCGAGCCACATTGAAGGGTCCTGACTATCACCGTATTGAAACCGGTGTATACACACACGTTGATAATATGGATCTACCAAACGACGAGGGGAAAAAGATTGTCGCTTTCGTTAGAGAGAGGCTTCAACACAAGGACTATGTCAGCGCTAACGAACTGAATCTATCTCGTTTTAAGGCTTTAAACCCACACTGCCCCTTCTTGGCGGTCCGAGATGCCGTGTTTAACAAGTTCCTTTCGAGCAGCTTTAGCAAAAGCGGCCAAGTCATCACCCCTATCGGGAAAAAGCTCCGTGTTCTTGATATTTTGGAACAGTACTGCCGCGAAGTAGAGACCGTCTCCTTTGAAGAGTTGAATTCCTTTGGATCGACCTTTGACCCGAAGGGAAGATTTCAAACGACTTATCTGACTGCAGCTAATAATGTAATGGTACGTGTATCTGCGGATTTATTCGTAAATGAAGATTCAGTTAGTTTCGATGTTAACGGAACAGATAATGCAATTTCTTTTTATTGTCACGATTACTTTATCCCGCTTAAGAAGGTGACAGATTTTTCACTGTTCCCTTACGCCGGCTATCCTTGGAATTTATTTTTGTTGGAAAGCTATGTTCGCAAATTCAGCCGTCAGTTCAAGTTGGTTTTCAGGGTGGATAACAGCGCCAACGTCGGCGTGATCGCCCGTGAATCATTTGCATACGGCGAGTACGAAGATATTCTAGCTATTGCCTTGGCAAAATCTTCCCTTTCCTTAAATAACAAAATGTCAGTCGCAGATTACCTTTTTCGTAACGGCTACATTGGCAAAAGAAGCCTTGGCAAGAGCACGAACAAAATCATTGCCAATGCCAGAAGATTAAGAGAAGGTGGCACGTGCTGATGTACAATTACACCTATGATGCAGAAACAGGCGGTATATTGCTCAACACTTCGCCGATGCGGTTCTCCAAAGAACCCCGTCCGGTCTACTATAAAGAATTAGATCTTTTAGGATTTAATAAATATTGGACTTACGAAAAGCAAGATGCTCTCCCCTATATGTGGGCGGAGGCAAATAAGTATTATTACTACGGGCGCTTTGTCGCCCAAACCAAAGGTGGCAATCTTTATACTGCCCCTAAATTAGAAATCAAAGAAGAGTTGGGCGAGCCGCTCAAAACCGTTGATATTAAAAAGATGCTTGAAAAGAATTCGGGCTTCCTACAGATTTTAGAGCAGGAAGCAGTCAAAAAAATATATGACGTTTGGAAACGCCACAAAGATAAACTAGACATTTTTCACGTTGCATTCTCAGGCGGTAAAGATAGTATCGTCCTTCTAGATTTGGTAAAGAAAGCCCTGCCGAAGGACGAGTTTGTCGTTGTTTTCGGCGATACTCAAATGGAATTCCCCGACACCTATGATGTCGTGGATAAGGTTGAGGCCCAGTGCGAAGCTGAAGGCATCCGTTTTTACCGTGCCAAGAGCCATATGGATGCTTTGGAAAGTTGGCGACAATTCGCACCCCCGTCGAGAGTTCTGCGTTGGTGTTGTAGTGTTCATAAAAGTACACCGCAAGTATTAAAGCTCAGAGAAGTATTAGGAAACGCAAATTACAGTGGGCTTGCTTTTGTTGGTGTTCGCAGTGCGGAAAGTGTCCGCCGTAGTAATTATGAGTTTGAGAGCGATGGAATGAAACAAAAGGGACAGCGCAGTGCGAATCCTATTTTGGATTGGGCGAGTTCCGAAGTTTGGCTACATTCTTATGCTAACAATTTGGTAATGAATGAAGCATACAAAAAAGGTAGTCATCGCATCGGCTGTCTGTGTTGCCCAATGGGCGGCTCAAAGGCTGACTATGTTCAATATAGTAATTATCAAGAAGAAACAGATGCATTTGTTCAAATAATAATACAGTCAAATGGCAGAAAACATATCTCAAATGCTCAATACGTCAGTAACGGTGGGTGGAATGCTAGAAAAAATAGTCTAAATATACGTAATATCGATATTGATTATAAAGAAAGCGTTGAAAACGGAAAATTAACTATAGAAGTAAATAACCCAAAAACCGATTGGAAAGAATGGATTAAAACTCTCGGCCATGTACGAGAAGATGTTGGTTGTTACGTAGTAGAGGCACCAGAATTGACCGCTAGATTCCAATTAATTTCTAGATTAAACGGTTATAAGGTTATTTTGTCGCTAGATGTTACTAAGAAATCACCTGTATTTGGAAAATATTTCAGGCAGGTTTTTAGAAAAGCAGCGTACTGTGTCGGATGTAGGACTTGTGAAGTAAATTGTAAAAACAACCATATTTCTTTTGTAGGAGGATTAAGAATAACCAACTGTAATAGGTGCCGGGAGTGTCACGCCGTACCACTTGGCTGTTTAGCCTATCATTCGTTACGAATACCACAAGGAGATGGGAAAATGAGAAGTATAAACTGCTTTGCGACTCATATGCCCAAAACTGAATGGTTGGCAGATTTCTTTGATAGGAAAGATGATTTTCTTGCGTTGAATAGCCTTGGTCCTGTACAAAAGCCTTTTTTTCGGCGTTTCTTAAGAGATGCCGATTTAATTGAGGGGAGCAAAACTACTGTTCTTGCGCAAAAACTGGCTCTGATGCCTTGGGATAATTTAGTTTCTTTAGGCATAATTTTATCTAATATTGCGTATAACCCTCAATTTAAATGGTATATACGTAACATGAATATTGGTCGTTTATATAAAAGGACCGATTTAATCCCAATGTTGGAAGTAGCCGGAGTTACTGTAAAGAACGCACCATATATCATTAATGGATTTAAGCGTATTGTACAAACCCCCTTCGGGATGACGCTGAACTTTGGTTACGTGGACAACGACGGAAACTACACCCGAAACAAATGCCACATAGGATCACCCCTCGTAGTTCTTTACTCCCTGTACAAGTATGCGGAAGCTTGTGGCGATTATTACGAATTTACGGTAAACCGTTTACTGAATTACAACATCGACTCAGACGGCATCAGCCCTGCGCAGATATTCGGCCTTGGAGAAGGTGAACTGAAAAATATCCTGCAAGGATTGGCTGCTAGCAACCCAGACTTAATTAACGCTAAGTTTACGCACGGGTTGGATACCATCTCGCTTAATAGAAACAAAAGGGCAAGTGATGTATTAGAGTTGCTATAAGGAGGACACCATAATGGCAAAAACTCTTTACAAGGATTATTTTCATATTGATGAGAATTACTTCCCTTGCGTCAATGAATCCGCTATCAACGCGGGGCTGAGATGGGATGGATTCTACCCTCACTCCACGTTCATTGATCTGCTTACTAAGACTGAACGCATTCTTTCCCGTCAAACAAAACGTTCCCTGTGGATCTCCGGCGCTTACGGCACGGGGAAATCCTATGCAGCCTTTACGCTTAGCAGTCTTTTGACAGCTTCAAACGAAGACGTTGAAGCCTACTTTGACAAATTTGAAGATTTAACCCGCCTCAAGACCGACCTTATGCAACGACTCATCGCCATCAAGAAAGAGGGCAGAATTCTGACTTGCTACCGTTATGCCTCCGCCGCCATAAACAACACGAATGAATTGATCATTGTGATTCAAGAACTAATCGCGAAGAGCGTGGCAAATACCGGCTTAGAATACAAAGGCGAAAACACGCTGAAGCAGAGTATTCTGGAGTGGCTCAAAGACAGCCGTAATAAAACATTATTCGCAGGCTATGTCGATAAAGAATACAAGGATTTGTTCGGCGGTTGGAGTGCCGATGAGATCATTGAAAAGTTGAAATCCTCCGAAACCCCGACAGGACTAGTAGAAAAGATCAATATCATGGCGGGTGAGATCGGTGTTACTGCTTTAAAAATCGATATGGACGGATTGATCGCCTACATAAAGGACATAATTTCGGTCAATAAACTGAAAGCCTTTGTCTTCATTCTGGACGAATTCAGTGAGTTTTTTGAAAACAATCGCGGCAGACTGACTGATTTTCAAAAGTTGGTCGAAATCTGTGCGGAAACTCCCTTTTATCTTTTGGTCGTAGCACACCAAATGGGTAGCTACTTCCATGAAAAAGACACCGACGCGAAAAAAATCAAAGACCGCTTTCTTTCCTGCGAAATAGCAATGCCTGATAATATAGCTTTCGACTTGATGAAGGATGCCATGAAGATCAAACCGGAGGCACAAGCTGATTGGGAAGAAAAACTTGACGATCTACAGGATTTCACAAAAAAATCCCGCAAAGAAGTCTCTGCCTATACAGGCATCAGTGAATCTGTATTGAAGGGCGTTCTGCCCTTGCACCCGATGTCCGCTTTGCTATTAAAACATATCTCTTCTGCCTTTGAATCCAATCAGCGCAGCATGTTCGACTTTATCAAGAATGACGGCGACTACAAGGCGTTCCAGTGGTTCATTGATCATTATGGACCCCTGGACGGAACGACGAGCCTTTTGACTGTGGATATGTTGTGGGACTTTTTCTATGAAACCGGCAGAGAGAACCTCGCTCTACCTATCCGCAATATTCTAGACACTTTCAAAAGAGCAGAACAGCGAATGCTTTTGTCAGAGGAACAGCAAGTACTGAAAACGATCCTGATAATGCAGGCTGTGTCCATGCATTTGAACGATGCGATCCCATTGTTCATCGCCAACGAACAGAATCTCTATCTTTGCTTTGAAGGAACGGACTATGAGCATAAAGCTCCAGCAATTGCAGAAAAACTTGTTCGGGAAGAAATTCTTTACAAAAAACCGCTCGGCGATAAAAAATTCTGTTTTGCAACAACTGTAATGGCTGGCGACGCCGCTGAACTCGACAAGAAAAAGAAAGATATTATTGGCAAGCTACGGACGCAGGACTTGTTGTTTGAGGATATGACAAGGGTCTTCAACCTGACCCCCCCCTTAAAAATGCGTTACGATCTAACGTTTGCATCGCACGATGATATCACTACTAAAACAAATCGCTTCGTTAATGAAGAGGGTTTCACTGGTTTCCACGCCATTATCGGTTTAGCGAAGGATGAAAATGAAGCCGTTCTGCTCCGTAAGATGATCCAGGATAAAATAACGAACGTTGTGCCGGAAAGCAAAAACATCGTATTTATCGACACAACTCCTACACCCTTTGGTATGGACGGCATTGAGCAATATGCCGAGTATATGGCGGGGAGTGAGATTCAGAGAGGGAAAGACAACTTCTCCGCCGACGACTTGTTGCGCAAAGGCAAAGGCATCGCTGGAAGCTGGGCCAACAGGATCTATGATGGTCAAATAATCATCTACTCCAAGAATAAGCCGGAGGGTGAGCGATTCGATAATTGGCAACAAGCGCTTTCGGGTTTAGGTGATTTGGCGAAAGCTAAGTATCCGCATGTTTTGGAATATACGGCCGGACTTTCCGAGGTAACACTTCAGAGCGGGTCAAAGCAGCAGTGGGTTGAAGCTGGTCTCGTTGAGAAGTCGGGCGGTCCTACGGCATCTGCCGAAAAGATCGTTAAATCTGCTCGAAGAGACGACGAATATTGGGTTACCGACCCATACAGCACTCTTAGTATTTTAAAAATCGCTCTCGATAAGAAAATAAAGGAGGAACTCGATGCAAACTCTAAGATCGCGATAAAAGATATTCTCCAATTCATGTGCGACGAGTTCGGCTTCGTACCGTCCAACCTGTATTCTTTTATCACCGGATTCTTGCTGAAAGAGTACGCTAACGATACCTATCGCCTGAGCGATGAAGCTAACAACGAAAAGATGACCGTAGACAAAATGAAAGAGATCGTCGACGAAGGCTTCAAACAATTTTATGCTCCCAGCTCTCGTTACAGGGATAAATTCATTCGCATTATGTCCCATGAAGAGCAGCTTTTCTGTGGTTTGATCAGCAATGTCTTTGACATACCGGAAAGCCAATGCGGTTCAGTAGAGGATACTATTAAGCGTGCTCGGATCAAAGCTAAATCGTACGGTCTTCCTTTCTGGGTGCTGAACGAAAAAGCGGGCGACATTGAAATAGACTTCATCAGGGGGTTTGTTACACTCCTGAATCCAGAACAAGGCACAAACATTTCAAGAGTTAGTGGCAACATAGGCAAATTGGTGGAGAGCGACGATTCTTTGGTTAACAAGCTAAAAGCCCTCATTAAAACAAAAAACTTTGACTCTGCGATGATTAGCTATCTTACGGTTTTCGAAAACGGCAAACTCCTGGGACTCGCCAAGGAAATCCATTTGACCGATGATAGGGTGGTCAGTGACATTAAGCGGCATTTTGGTGATGACACGGAGGGTTTGTGGCTCTGGAACAAGGAAACCGGTGAGGGACAAATTCACAAGGTCATCAGAGAATACGAGTTTATTAAGAAGAGCAACGAGCTCCTTTTGAAGGACAATCGATCGATAAATGGAGCATTATCAGCGTGGCAGGAGAAGTTGAAGTTCACTAAGATCTCGCACGAGGTCGCAAAGGAAATATCGGAGTATGCATCGTTTATCCCTGTCCTTTTGAACGTTGCAAAAGGTTCCGGTAACGATGTCCTCAAAGAGTTTTATGACGCTTTGGTCGAACACGGCAATGGCATCGTGGACTTTTTCCAGAGCGACAAGGAGGTATTTGAAAAAGCCTGTGGCTTTCAGCTACAGGGCTTATCTGAATCGGAAACCGCTGAGATATACAAGAGCATTCCGATCAATAGTTTCGTGATGAATAAGCAAGACTATCTTTTTAGAATTGACCAAATCATAAAAGATTACAAAGGTAATCTTGCCAGGATACAACTACGCAGCTTGTGGAAAGAAAAAACAGGGACCGAGAGTCCACAGCAATGGGCGGCCCGATATCAAACACCCCTGCTTGCCTGCGTGCCGACTGGCAAGTGGGGTGATTACAAACGCGCCTTTAGTGCTGTCAACCTCAAA
>JBBACU010000058.1:0-9885 GCA_041656815.1 Proteiniphilum sp. | reverse complement strand
CATTCCCGTGAACTGGGGACCCATCACCTCCATCCAGCCTTATATCGATTACTCGATGGTGGACAAGGACGTGGAGGTTTTTCATGATACCCATTTTCTTATACCGGGGGTGCTGATCACGGCCGGGCCGGTGTATACCTATATCGATTACGCGATGGGTAAAAACCAGCCTTGGCTCACCGATTCCTTCGGGAAAGGGTTGGGTTCCGGCGTGGAAGACCCGGAATGGAATAGCCGTTTTAACGTGAACATGGGCTATTATTTTTAATAAATTTCGCGACTGATTTTACAGCTAAATATAAGACCTGTAATTATTTTAAGCGGGACTTGAGTTAAAAAAAATGACAACAATGAGGGGCGATGAAGATAAAGTGGTGAAATTGAGGGTGGAAGATCTGACCCTCATCTTCGGTAAACGAAAGAAAGACGCGCTCGCGATGCTGGAGCAAGGCGCTTCCAAATCGGAGATCCTTGCCAAAACAAAATGCACCGTGGGTATCAACAAGGCGAGCTTCGAGGTGTATGAAGGCGAGATTTTCGTGGTGATGGGATTGTCCGGTAGCGGGAAATCTACCCTTATCCGTTGCTTGAACCGGCTGAACGAACCCACCGCGGGGAAGGTGTTCTTCAAGGATCAAGATATTACCCGCGAAGGGAACAACGAGCTCCTGAATACCCGCCGCTTCGAGATGAGCATGGTCTTCCAGAAGTTCGGGCTACTCCCGCACAAGACTATCTTGGAGAACGCTGCCTTCGGCCTCGAGTTAAGGGGCGAATCGAAAGAAGAGCGAGAGAAAAAGGCACTGGCCGCGCTCGAGACGGTCGGCCTGAAAGGCTACGAAGAGCAGTACCCGGCCGCCATGTCGGGCGGGATGCAGCAACGGGTGGGATTGGCCCGTGCATTGGCTAACGATACCGAGGTGCTGTTGATGGACGAGGCCTTCTCGGCACTCGACCCGCTCATCAAGTCGGACATGCAGGACGAGCTCTTGCAGATCCAGGGGAAGGTGCAAAAGACCATTGTCTTTATCACGCACGACTTGGACGAGGCCATCAAGCTGGGCGACCGCATCATGATCATGAAGGACGGCATCATCGAGCAGATTGGTACCGCCGAGGATATCCTCACCAACCCGGCAAGCGAGTACGTGGAAGCGTTCGTGGAGAAAGTGGATCGCAAGACCATCATCACCGCCGAGTCGCTCATGTTTACAAAACCGTCGCTTCTCAGGGTAAAAAAAGACGGCCCCATGCGGGCGATTCGTAAGATGCGCTCCGAAGGGGTGAAGTTCCTCCCGGTGGAGGACGAACGGCGCTCCTTCTTGGGGTATGTCTGGCTTAACGATGTCCTTACCCTCGCGGAAGAGAAGGAGGAGTCGCTGGAGAAAGCCCTGAAAACCCAAGTCCCCAGTGTCTACAAGGACTACACGGTGGAGGAGATGTTGCCCCTTGTATCCGGGCACAACTACCCGCTGGCAGTGGTGGATAAAGAGGACGGGAGGCTCTTGGGCCTCGTGACCCAGACCTCGCTGATTATCGAGGCCACCCGCTACGGCGACGAGGAGGTAAAGCAATTAATAAAAAAAGCGAACGATATATGATGGACTCATGATGGAACGGAAATCTGTTTCACGTTTCGCTTGAACCTGAAAAAATAAGTTTCTATGAGCAGAATCATTGATTTAGGAAAATATATTGAAATAGGGATTAATGCCCTTGAAGAGAACCTCTCGTTCCTGTGGGGCGCTATTGACGACAGCATCTCGTGGACGGTGGATCAACTGAGCGGCCTCCTCCTCTCCATTCCCTTTGTTGTCTTCTTGCTGATTGTCATTCTCTTGGCTTATTATGCCAAGTCGGGGAGGATGATGTTCAAGAAAGAGGGCTTGAAGAAGGGAGCCGGTTTGGTCTCCTTCGTGGTTATCGGCCTCGTGCTCATCTACGCGATGGGGTACTGGCAGGAGGCGATGCACACCACCACGCTGGTGTTGGTGGCTACCTTTATAGCATTGATTTTAGGTATTCCCTTCGGGATACTGGCCGCGAAAAGCAGGTCGGCCGACCTTGTTATCCGGCCCATCCTCGACTTCATGCAGACCATGCCCGCTTTTGTTTATCTCATTCCCGCTATTTTCTTTTTCAGCGTGGGGAATACTCCCGGCATAGTGGCCACCGTTATCTTTTCGCTGCCACCGGCAGTGCGGCTTACCAGCCTCGGGATAAGAAACGTGCCTAACGATGTGGTCGAGGCTGGACGGGCTTTCGGGGCGACGGAAAAGCAGATTCTTTACAAGATCGAGCTGCCGCTGGCCATGCCCACCATCCTCACCGGGGTGAACCAAGTGATCTTGCTGGCCCTGTCGATGGTGGTGATCGCCTCCATGGTGGGTGCACGGGGATTGGGTAGCGTGGTCTATCAAGGGATCCAGCAGAACGACATCGCGAAAGGGTTCGAATCGGGATTGGGCATCGTGATCCTTGCTATCATCCTCGACCGTATCACCCAGTCGTTCGCCAATAAAAAAGGATAAATCGGACTAATCATAAACTTAAGTTTCGCTTGTGGCGTGCTTCCAGCTAAATATCTCGACTTCCACTATTTCGTGACCCGTTACCGATTTATAGGCTATCTGATAAATAACTCGCTTCGCTCAAACAGCTTATCAGATCACGCCTATTTCATCGGACGGGAGCCCACGAAATGGTTATAGGTCTTATATTTTGCTGTATAATCACTCATGAAAGTTCAATCATAAATATAAAAAGTTAGAAGTATGTGTAAAATGAAGAAAAGTTTTTTAAGCCTGCTCACTATGCTAAGCGTTGCACTGTTGATGGTCTCGTGCGGCGGTGGATCGAGCAGCGGTAAAGAGAAAGTGACCATCTTGTATCCCAACTGGGCAGAAGGAGTAGCCTTCACGCACCTCGCCAAGGTAGCACTCGAGAACAAGGGGTACGATGTGGAACTTATCAACCTGGAGCCGGGACTGATATACGGCGAGTTGTCGAAGAGCAACTCGAAAGGCGATGTCTTCCTCGACGCTTGGTTGCCTAACACCCACGCGGACTACTGGAATGATTACGGCGACAAGCTGGTGAAGCTGGGTGAATCCTTCAGCGAGGGAACCACCGGCCTGGTTGTCCCCTCCTATGTCACGATCAACTCCATCGACGAGCTGAACGCGCGTGCCGACCGGTTCGGTGGCAAGATTATCGGGATAGGTAGCGGCGCGGGAATTCATGCCAGCACGCTGAGGGCCATCGACGAGTATAACCTCGATTTCGAGCAAATCTCTTCGAGCGGGCCGGCCATGGTCGCGAGCCTGGATAAAGCGGTCAAGAACGAGGAATGGGTCGTGATCACCGGTTGGAAGCCACATTACAAGTGGATGAACTTCGATATCAAGTACCTGGAGGACCCCAAGAATGTTTATCCTATCGACGTGTGTGCCATCGTGTCCAGGAGAGGCTTCGAAGAAGATATGCCGGAGGCGGCGGCTTTCTTCAAGAAGTTCAACCTGAGCGAAGAGCAGCTTTACAGCCTGATGGGTGCCATTGACAAAGAGGGCGAGGAGGCCGGCGCGGAAAACTGGTATGCTGCCAACAAGACCGTGGTGGATGCTTGGTTCGAGTAACCGGGAATCTCTCCTTCCCAACTAAAAAAACGAGGATAAATGCATTTGATTTATCCTCGTTTTTTGTCTTGTCCCTTATCTGTCCCGGCCATGACGTGCGACCAACGCTCTAACATGGTCTCATAGCCGTTTACAGTTAAAAATGGTCGGGATGAGAAGACTCGAACTTCCGACCTCCACGTCCCGAACGTGGCGCGCTACCAACTGTGCTACATCCCGATTGATTTCGTGGCTGCAAAGGTACAATTTTTTTATTCACGGAGAATGTAAAACGTGAAAAAATATCTTTTGCACGGGTGAGTTCAATAAAAAAACCGCGGAATGATGGGTCGAATCAAAAAAACGATTAATTTTGCATTCCAATAGGCGGCAATAGCTCAGTTGGTAGAGCACTAGCTTCCCAAGCTGGGGGTCGCGAGTTCGAGTCTCGTTTGCCGCTCAATGAAAATCAATTGCTTACAGGTGAGAGCCTGTAGGCGATTTTTATTTTGTCTCCTTTTTCGGTTTTACAAAACCTATCGGATTACGAGATTCGAGGGACAGTTTCCTTTGTGCTTGCAGTTCAGCCAATGACTCATTGATAAGTTCTAATTGCATCCTTGTATCTTCGTTGATGTCATTGTAGTCGGTGAAAACTTCCTCGATATACTTTTTTAGTTCTTCTACTTCTTTTTGAAGCTCTGCGGCTTTGTCTTTAGGGGGATTTAAAACCAATTGTCGAATTGCAACAAAAGCACGCATTATACTAATGTTTATTTCAATCGCAGTATCACTATTGAGTATGGTTGATAACATTGCTACCCCATGTTCAGTAAAAGCAAATGGTGCATAGCGTGTGCCTCCTCTTTTGTTTGAGATCACAATTTGTGATCTCAAACTATCATGTTCTTCCTTTGTCAGTTCAAACATAAAGTCAGGTGGAAACCGTTTTATATTACGTCTTACCGACTGTTTTAAAACTCTCGTCTCCACACCGTACATTTCAGCCAAATCAAAATCCAGCATGACCTTTACGCCCCTTATATCGTATATTTTACTCTGTATTACTGCTAATTCCATGAGCTATTAAATTGTTTAGACTTAATTGATGGCTTGTATTATTTCCTGCTTGGTTTTTTCGAAAAGCGCGGGGAAAGGCATCTCTTTCACGGGAATAGGATCGTGAATGACAAACTCGATCGTGTTGCCTATGCCTAAAGGGAAAGAAGACCAACGTGTCATTTTCCACGAATTATTGATGGTGACGGGAACAACGAGGGCCGAAGGCGCGTACTTGCAGAGAATCTTCAGCCCGTTTTCGGCAAATGGCCCCGGCTTGCCCGTTTTACTTCGCGTACCCTCGGGAAATATCACCGCGGAGCGTTTATACTCCTCTATGTATAAGGCTAGTTGACGGATTGCAGAGATGGCTTGTTTCCCGTCTTTTCGGTCGATTAACGCCGACCCTCCATGCCTCAGGTTGTATGAAATGCTCGGAATACCTTTTCCTAATTCGATCTTGCTGACGAACTTGGGATGCACTTTTCGCATGAACCAGCCCATGGTAGTGATATCATACCAACTCTGGTGATTGGCAGCGATAATCAGCGGCGTATCTGCCGGGAGCTTCTCTAACCCCCTGATCCTGTATCTTGTTCCCAGCACGTAGGTATTCAACACGAGGAAAAAACAGAGAATATCCACGCTCCTCTTGTGAGCGCTATACCCGAACAAGTTGAAGCATACCCATTGAATCACGTGAAAAATAACCAACGTGGCTCCAAACAACAGGTAGTAAATAACGGAAAGAGGATATGCTATTACTTTTTGCATAACGCGTCTGAAATCAACGCGCAAATATACGAAACAATGCAAGAAATAAGAAATTCAAGTTTCGCTTGTGTCGCGTTTATTGCTAAATATTCCAATAGATCTCGTATTTAGCTATACGACCACTCGCGAAAGTTCAACAAGAAATTATATGTTCACGTGGAAGTGTGCATTTCAATCCCGCTCAGGTATGGGTGATTAGAAAAGGGTATAAAAACTATTTGAATGGTTTTCAAGGTGATTGCTGTAAATCATCAAGCTTTATAAATGGATTTCTTTGTATATTTGTGTTGTTGTGTAGCGTTTTAGTATATGTTCTCGTATAGGTTAGTAAAGGCCGGGTCGAATGCTGGTTGTTCACGAATCAGGGTAGCCGGCTTGAAATAATTTAAAAATATAAAAAACGAGTAAAATGAAACGAGTGATTTTTTTTGCAATTATCTTTTCAGCCGTGACCATTTCCTTGGGCTTGACTTCGTGCGACAACGATACTGAAATTAAAGACCCGAACCCTTTCACGCTTCAGAAAGAAAATTATACTTTTCTAAAAAACAGCAATTACTACTTGGAGGTTCAAAAAAATAGATCCCCGGAGTACTCCGATCCCTTCGAGATCGAGGATGTGCAGCGAATCGATAAGGAGATGCATATCGAGGTTTCGTTTCCTGCCGGGTGTGCCTCTAATAACTTCGAGATTATCTGGGATGGCGTGGTAATGGAATCCTACCCTCCTCAAACCCGGCTTTTCGTGAAGCGAACCGCTGGAAACTGCAATAAATCGGATGAACGGGAGCATCGGGTGCTCGTGATTGATCTCGAGGAAATTTTTGTCAAACTAAGACAGGGCGATCCCCATTTGCAGGATGCTATTTTTATTGTTTCCAACGCCTCCAAACGCCCGGATACCAGTAACGCGGATATGCCCGTTTCCAATAACTGAACCCCGGGCATCAATTAACTGAACCCCGATCAGGCTTTTTCGGTGAAAGGTGTTCCGCGAATCCAGCCGTGTAATGTTAGAAAGGTACAATAATCCGATCGCGATGCCACGCTCGGGAACCGCTTGTCGCGGGTGTGTACAGGCATGGAGGGGTAAGGATGCTCTCCGGTTGAACGATTGTTTTTGAAAAGTCGGTTTATATTGTGGAAGATAGAGGCGCGCTGCTCGAAATTATTCGAAAATGTAGTCACAAGGATAGTAAATCAGAAGAACTGCTGTACAAGCAATTTTTCGGGTACGCTTTGAGCATCGCGCTGGCTTACTGCATCAACAAGGAAGACGCGATGGAGGTAGTGCATGACGGGTTCATCAAGATCTTTTCAAACATCTCGCGATACGATCCTACCAAATCCTTCCGGGGCTGGTTCCGGGCTATTATCGTGAACACGGCCATAGACCATGTCCGGAAAGAGAAAAAAGAAGCGTTCTTGAAAATTCCTGATTCACTTCAAATTTCCGATGATAAGACCAGCGTGATTAGTGATTTAACCGTGAACGAGATGATGAGGGTGATACATCATCTTCCCATGAATGAAAGAATGGTCTTTCTTTTGTACGAAACGGAAGGATTCAGCCACGAAGAGATCGCGAACAAGTTAAGTGTCACGGCAAGCTCGTCGCGGGTTTACCTCGCCCGGGCAAAAAAGAGGCTGCGTGAAATGTTCCCCATCTATTTTGATATAACGCATGGATAATGTAGAGAAAGATAATTTGATCATCCAAAAAGCGCGCGACTACTTGGATAACGACAGCCAGCCATACACCGAGGGGGCTTGGGAGGAGTTTGTCGAATATCGAAAAAGAAAGAAACGCAGGGCATACCTAAAATACGGGGTAGGGGCAGCTGCCTGTTTATTGGCTTTACTTATCACCTTCCATGCACTTCAGCCGGACGAGGAGGCGACTGTTTCTCCTGTTATTACTGAATCCCGCGCACCTCACGACAAATCCCGCGCGGGTATTCCTTTGTTTGATCTGCAAGTTCCAGAGAAAGATCCCGCGGGTAAAAGGGGCCTGAGTAAAGGAATTGATTTGGTTCAAGCAACAGGAGAGACTGCTCTAATCGATGCCGCGGAGCCCCCGGTAAAGAGAGGTAATGATCAATTAACGGAACCGATCGATCAAAGGAACGATGAACAGCCGGATGGAAAAGAAAAAGAAGAGACGAAGGCTGATGAAACCGGGGTAAAAGACGTGTTAAGAGAGGGAAACGAGAGAAAAGGGCGAGGGAGTGAAAACTGGCAAACCGCGCGAGGGAGAAGGTTAACCGCTTCTGGCGATAGGGTAAGAATCGGACTAAATGTATCCCCCGCGGTCAACTCTGTCACTTCAAACGCGGCGTTTGCTTTCTCGGGCGGAATTACCGCGGATATCAAGTTAACACGTGCGCTTTTCGTGTCTACCGGCCTCCTCGCGGAGCATCAGCAATTTTCGAGCAGCCGCCCAAACCGGGAATTCATGGGTATCGATAATACCCTCTCCGGCGATATGGTGAATATCGACATTCCCTTGAATATCGGCTGGAAGTTCACCAATCATCCTAAACGAAACTACTATATAACAGGCGGTGTTTCTTCACTCCTGTACATAAGCGAGAAATATCAAAACACCGAACGCTGGCAGGAGGTGGTTGAACATGTTAGAGAGGACGGTGGAGAAGAGTTCGTGGAGTACGAGGTGGTTACGATGGAGACTACTTCGAGGGAGTCTGCTGCACCTTTCCGGAATTTTCACCCGTTCAGCCGTTTGAATCTTACTGTCGGCGTGGAACAAAAAATCACCACGGGCGTCTCGTTCCATGTAGAACCTTACCTGAAAATCCCGCTTTCGGGAATGGGAGATGAAGCTATACGGATAACCACGGGGGGCGTGAATTTTAAAGTGTCATTTTAATCGGGGCAGCCGGTACTTTAATACCTCTCTTGCTCTATGACAACTCCATCTACCTTTTTGTCAAAATCATGGCAGAACTTGGATAGAAATCCTTGATTTTTTTGTTTATTTGTAAGAAGATAGGGTAAAAGAGAAAGAGTATGATTCGCGACTTGAATGAATTGATCCGAAAAGCCAAAGAAAAACCCGCGCGAACGATGGCGGTTGCCGCTGCCGAGGATGAGCACGTGCTGAAAGCAGTGCGGGATGCCGTTAACGAAAGGGTGATCATACCGCTGCTAATCGGGGATAAAGCGAAAATTGGACAGGTAGCCCAGTCGATCGGCTTTGACTTGAACGGTATCGATCTTATCGATAACCGGGAGGATGGGGCTGCTTCCGCCCGGTTGGCCGTGGCAAAAGTCAAAAGCGGGGAGGCAGATCTCGTCATGAAAGGATTCGTGCCTACTGCCGATCTTCTGAAGGCGGTGCTGGATAAAGAAGAGGGACTACGCTCCGGCCGATTATTGAGCCACGTGGCCTTTTTTCAATCCCCCTACTACCATAAAATTTTCTGCGTGACCGATGCCGCCATGAATATCGCTCCCGATCTGGAAGCAAAGGTGCAAATCATACAGAACGCGGTGGACGCGTGTCGCGGGATCGGTGTTGAAAATCCCAAGGTGGCCGTGGCTGCCGCGGTGGAGACCGTGAACCCCAAGATGGAGGCTACCGTGCATGCGGTTCGGCTGAAAGAGATGAACAGGAATGGAGCGTTGACGGGATGCATCGTGGATGGCCCCTTCGCGGTTGATATCGCGGTGAGCCGGGAAGCGGCCAATCACAAGGGGATTGAAAGCGAGGTCGCGGGGGACTGCGACGTGATCCTTGTACCCGACATCGAGGCCGGGAACATGTTTTATAAAGCCCTCAACTTTTTGGGTGGGGCGGTCTCGGCCGCCGTGATACTGGGAGCCCCGGCACCCATCGTGCTCACGTCGCGCTCCGACAACGAGCGAAGCAAGCTGCTCTCCATCGCGTTGGCCGCGTGCATCGGGTAAGAAAAATAACAAACGAATAATAGTGAAACCATGGCTACAACCACCCGTATTTTAGTGATTAACCCGGGATCAACATCCACCAAGATTGCTATCTACCAACAAGAGAAAGTAATATTCCTGAAATCCATCAAACATCCGCCTGAAGCACTGCGCGCCTTCAAACGTGTTACCGATCAATTTGAATACCGCAGGGATATGATTCACGAGGAGTTGAAGAACGCGGATATTCCCTTCGAGACGATCGACGCGGTGATTGGCCGGGGAGGATTGGTGAAACCGATTGAAGCGGGAGTGTTTCGCGTGAACGAGGCGATGAAAAAAGACCTGATGGAGTGCCGGAGCGGCGAGCATGCCAGCAACCTGGGTGGACTGATCGCGTCCGATATCGCCACGCTGCTCCCGTCGGCGGAAGCTTTTATCGCCGACCCGGTAGTGGTGGATGAGCTGCAACCGCTGGCCCGTTACACGGGGCATCCCCTGTTCGAGAAGATATCTATTTTTCACGCGC
>JBBACU010000057.1:0-9991 GCA_041656815.1 Proteiniphilum sp. | reverse complement strand
AGAAGCTCTATTCACGATTTTGGGGCCTGGTTGCGTGGCAGTAAATCGCATGTCGGCAGAAGGCACCGATGTTGTTGCCGGTTTATGGAGCGATGGTCGTGTGGGCACGTTCCGGGGATTACGTACCGGAAGGAATATTTTTGGAGGAACAGTTTTCACGGATAAGGGAGCAGTGCCGGCTGGAGGATTCGAAGGATATGGCGTACTTTTGGATGAAATAGTAAAGTTCTTCGAAACTGGCGTTCCTCCCATAACAGAAGAAGAAACGTTGGAGATATTTACCTTCATGGAAGCTTCCAACGAAAGCAAACGCCAAAACGGGAAAATCATTTTAATGGAGGATACGTATCGTAAAGGCCTCAAAGAAGCACGACAATTGCTTCAGGAGTTAAAATAGTTTAGGCAATGAAATATTTTTGCATTATTTTTGTAACAATTAGTTTGATTTTCACGCTGCCATCTTGTATGTCCGGCAATAGCAAAACAGACGAGACAAGGATTACATTTACCGGTGAAGCTGGTGAAGTACGCCTTATCGTGTTAGCACCTGCCCACTTTCATGCCAGCCTGCTTCAGAAAAGCACGATGTCGCGAGTCAACGACTCGGTCTTCGTGTATGCCCCGGAACGTGACGCCGGTTTGGAACAATACCTTTCCGCCATCGAATCTTTCAACCAACGGGATGATAACCCCACACGTTGGGAAGAGTCGATTTATATTGGTGAAGATTTTCTCGAGCGGATGGTAACAGATAAAAGGGGGAACGTGGTAGTCCTCGCGGGTAACAACCGGGATAAAACCGAGTACATGCTCGCGGCGGTAGACGCGGGCCTCCACGTGCTGTCGGATAAGCCGATGGCAATAAATCGAGAAGATTTTCATTTGTTGGAAGAGGCATATAACAATGCCAACGCGACAGATGTGTTGCTGTATGACATGATGACCGAACGTTACGACATGTTGAATATCATTGAAAAGGAGTTGATCAACGATCAAGAGCTATTCGGTGAGCTCCAAGTGGGGTCACCGGACAGTCCTGCTATTTACATGGAGAGTGTTCATCATTTTTACAAAGAAGTGGCGGGAGCACCCTTGATTCGTCCGGCATGGTATTACGACGTGGAACAACAAGGCGAGGGAATCGCGGATGTAACCACCCATTTAATCGATCAGCTATTCTGGAAATGTTTCCCGGGACAGTCTATCGATTACAACCAAGACATCGGGGAGATCTCTTCCATGCATTGGCCCACCGGCATTACCTTGTCCCGATACGGGAGTTCTACCGGAGAACTTGATTTTCCAAGTTACTTACAAAAGGACCTCGACGGAGAAGCTTTGAAGGTTTATGCTAACGGGACGATTCATTTTGATGTGAAAGGCCACCACGCGGGATTAAAGGTGCTCTGGAATTGGGAGGCACCCGAAGGAAGCGGCGACACGTTCATGTCTGAAATCAAGGGTACAAAAGCCATTCTCAGAACGGAACAAGATAAAGCACAAAGATTCGTGAAGCAACTCTACGTTCAACGTCCGGGAAGCATAGAAAAAGAAATATTCGAAGAGAACTTGGATAAGTCCATCAGGACATTGCAGGCGAAATATCCTTTTCTCTCGTACACGGCAACCGCGAACGAAGACATGTACTTGATCAATATCCCGCTGGAGAATAGGGAGGGGCACGAATCACATTTCACGTACGTGGCTGAACGTTTTTTCCAGTACTTAGTGGATCGCGATATGCCCGATTGGGAAAAAGCCAACACGCTGGCCAAGTACTACATTACGACAAAAGCAGTGGAACGTGCAGTTGATAGGAATTGAGGACAACGCCGTCTATCACGAATCGGGGAGAATGTTCCATGGTTCGCTAAAACGCATCATGGGTACCCGGTTCGAGATGCTGGTTATTGACAAAAGCAGGTTAGAGTCGCGGGAGATTTGGAACGAAATAGTTCACGAACTCCGGCGACTCGATTCTGTTCTTAATCGTTTCGACGAGCATAGCGAAACCTCCAAGATCAATCGAGAAGCCGCGTCGGCCCCAATCCGAATAAGTCTCGAGATGCGGCATATCCTGCAAAGCTGTCGGACTTATCACGAGCGAACGCGAAGGCTGTTCGATATCACGTTAAATGATTTCACATCCGTGAAAATGGATACGGAAAATAGTCTCGTGGCTTTCATGGAAAAAGGCCTTTCGCTAGATTTCGGGGGATATGCCAAGGGCTACGCGCTTGTCAAGGTAAAAGAGCTGTTGTCAGAAAGCGAGGTTGAACACTGTTTCGTGGATTTCGGCAATAGCTCTATCTTGGGAATCGGGCATCACCCACACGGCGACTCGTGGAAAGTAAGTATTCCGGATCCCTACCACCCAGACGTGGTTTTAGGAGAAGTTTCCTTACGAGATCAAGCCCTCTCGGTTTCGGGCAATAGCCCCGGGTATAGCGGGCACATCGTACGGCCCGACTCGGGATTAGCAGTAAACAGACGTAAGGTAGTCTCGACCATTTCCAAAGACCCCCTGGATGCTGAAGTGCTTAGCACGGTTTTTATGATAGCCAGCGAAGAAGAAAAAAGAACAATCACGAAAGAATTTAAAGAAGAAATAGAACAGGTAACAGAATACAATATACAGGAGTAGTGAAATAGTACTATGTCGAGAAAAAAAACCAAACAAGTAGACACCAGCCTGCGACAATTTATCAAAGACTTAGGTTATATATCGGGCGGAACCGCCCTTCTAGCCACAACCCCCTGGCTGCAGTCGTTCACGCCAGACACGGCTAAAGAGATCAAAAATGAAAAAGCGAGGATCGGTTTTATCGGAACCGGATCGAGAGGGATGTATAACATGCAAGCGGTATTGGCCATACAGCATGCAGAGATTGTTGCCCTATGTGACATCTATCCCCCTAATTTGAAGCAAGCTACCGAGCTTTGCCCGAATGCAAAAACGTATACCGATTACCGGAAACTGCTGGAATCACCCGACATTGATGGCGTCATCATCTCTACTCCTCTTTACCTTCATGCTCCAATGACCTTACAGGCGTTAGATGCCGGGAAGCATGTCTACTGCGAGAAGGCTATGGCATTAACCATGGAAGAATGCAAGGCCATATACGAAGCCTATCAAAAAACGAACAAGGTTCTCTATTTTTGTATGCAGCGGATGTTCGACGAGAAGTACATCAAGGGGATGCAGATGATTCATTCCGGGTTAATAGGGGATATCGTGGGAGAGCGTTGTTACTGGTTTAGAAATCATGATTGGCGACGCCCGGTACCTTCACCCGAGTTGGAGCGCCAAATCAACTGGCGGTTATACTGGGAATACTCGGCCGGCTTGATGACAGAGCTGGCATCTCACCAGTTGGAGGTATGCTGCTGGGCCATGCAAATGGTTCCCGAGTCGGTGATAGGGACTGGTGACATCGCACATTGGAAAGACGGGCGAGAAGTATACGATAGTGTGAATTTGGTTTACAGCTATTCCAACGGCGTCAAGATCAATTACGAGTCTCTTATTTCCAACAAGTTCAACGGGATGGAAGACCAAATATTGGGCAATAAAGGCACCATGAATCTTGCCACTGGCATCTATTACTTGGAAGAGGCGGCAGGTAAGAAGCGGTCCGGTATCGAGCAATTGATCGACCAGATCGGCAACAAGGTATATGCCTCCGTACCTGCTGCCGGCCCCAGTTGGCGCCCGGAAACAAAAGGGAGTTATACTCCTTACAACATCCTCGAAGGCGAATTTCAAGTGAACGACGGCTTATCCATGATAGGTGCATTAAAAGATGGCTCCGACGAGATTCTTTCCGCATTTTGCCAAGCGTGCATTACCGGCGAAAAGGGGAAGAACATCGTGGAAGAAGCTTATCTTGCCACCCTACTCTGCCTCTTGGGCAATCAAGCCATAGCCGAAGAGAGAAAAGTCACTTTCCCCGAAGAGTACAAAATCCCTTACATGAAATTTTAATAGTAAGAGCGATGAAAGATATAGTCATTTCTGCAAAAAGAGTAAAAAAAGAAGCAACCATCCTTTTGGCTTGCTTTACAATGGCATTTATTATTAATGTTGCATCCATCGTAATCTACAAGACTTCATGGTTAGAAATTTTCACGCAGATCGGGTACGTGATTATTATAACACTCACCCTCTATCTGGTGGTTGCATTCATAAGGCTAATAATTTATTTAATATACAGATTAACAAAAAGATAACCAACTTTTTCATCCTTTGTACTTGGATAACTCCATTTTCTTTTCTACATTTGTAAACACTAAATACAAAGCAAGTATGGCTACAATTATAATTAACGAAAACGATTTGCAAGGGAAACGACTACTTGAATATATCAAGACCCTACCTTATGCTTCGGTAATTGATGAGAAAAAGAAAAACTTCCATGAAGCGCTTGAAGAGTGTGATGCTGTCCCCGTAAGCACTTTTGTAAGGGAATTGCACCAACAGATCGACGAACACTTTAATAAAAATGCGTAGCGTTTTTGTATCTGATATAGTAATGACTAAAGTCTCAGACTTGAGGATTTACCTCATTGAAGAACTGAAAATGTCACGAACGGCTGCCCACAAAAGAACAGACAGGATAGAAGTTTTTCTATTATCTTTGGCTCATGCGGTAGATTACCCATTTTGTCGTTTCAAAAAATGGCGTGATATGGGTTATAGGTGTGTGGTATTTGAAAAAGATTGGATTTTCGCATATGAAGTCTTTGAGGATGGCATTATCGTCATGGACATGTCTCACACTTCTTTGTTAACTGAGTGATGCCAGATTAGGCACACTAAGCACCTTAAAAACTGGAGTAATCCAATTCTTCAATTTGTAATTTCAATAATACCATCGTTTTTTGAGGAACTGTTTTCGTGAAAACAAACATTCATGCAATACTTTCTGACTTCCTTTGTACGTGGAGAAATATTCAATTTTTTCACGTAAGGGTACTTCATATTCTTAATTGATACCTAAAAATGTATTCAAGACTATTTGTTTTACTTCTTTGTATATTATCCATACAAGTCTGCCCGGCACAATCCTCGGCATGTAGAGGAATGATTGATCCCTATTTCACGCCTCCCGTGGAATTTAAGGATAATTACGGCGATTATCGCTCACCTCTCAAATTCTATAATGGAGACACGGAAAGAACAAAACAAGACTGGCAGAAACGTCGGGAGGAAATTCGTAACCGATGGATGGAAATGATGGGCCAATGGCCTTCAATTATTGATGATCAACAGTTTGAATTTCTTGAAAGTGACAAAGTCGAGGACTTTACACGACATAAAGTCCGTTTCAAATGGACGCCGAACGAATACACCGATGGGTACTTGTTGGTTCCCGATAAAAAAGGGAAAAAACCCGCGGTGATAACCGTATTTTATGAACCTGAAACGGCTGCTGGAATTGGAGGAAAACCTAATAGAGATTTCGCGTATCAACTAACCAAAAGAGGGTTTATAACCCTATCGTTAGGAACCACCCAAACCACGAATGATAGAACATATTCCATTTATTATCCCGATAGAGAGAATGCCCAGATCCAGCCTTTATCCGCGTTAGCCTACGCGGCCGCGAACGCGTTTGAAGTATTGGCCAAGGTAGATGAAGTAGACAAGGACAGAATCGGTATTGTAGGACATTCCTATGGTGGTAAATGGGCTATGTTTGCCTCCTGTTTGTACGACAAATTTGCTGCCGCGGCGTGGATTGATCCGGGCATTGTTTTCGACGAGACCAAAGGCGCGAATGTGAATTATTGGGAGCCTTGGTACTTGGGATATTATCCCCCACCTTGGGAAAACACGTGGGATAAAACCGGTGAAAACGCGAAAGGGTTGTATCCCAAACTGCGAAAAGAGGGCTATGACTTACACGAGCTACATGCTTTAATGGCACCTCGCCCTTTTCTTGTTTCTGGTGGGTCTTCTGACCCTATTGAACGCTGGATTCCCTTGAATCATACCATAGCGGTAAATAAATTACTGGGCTATTCACATCGTGTGGGAATGAGTAACCGCCCGGAGCACAACCCAAATCCAGAATCAAACGAAATCGTTTACTCGTTTTTCGAGTGGTTTTTAAAAAAACAGGTAATTAATTCCTCTTTCGTTTTTTGAAGACACGTTTACGGGAAACACAGGGTATAGAGAAGTTTATTTAAAGATATTTGCATAGTGGAAGTACGAAATTTAATGTACGAATCTCAAGTAACACCATATTAATCACTAATTTTATATAATATTACATGAGTAAAATATTCCTAAAATCACGTTATGTTTCAACTTTCTTTATATTTTTTGTCATAGCATTTCAAGCGCATGCAAAAGAGAGATCTGACATGGAGTCTTTTAGCATAAGACAGGTAAGAATAATAGCAACCGGTACGGTAGTGGATAACGAAAACAACCCATTACCCGGGGCCACGGTCATTGAAGTAGGTACCAAGCACGGTACTGTTACTGACTCCGAAGGAAAGTTCTCGTTAGAAATCTCAGTGCAGCGTGCCGAAATAGAGATATCTTTCATGGGGTTCCAATCCAAAAGAGTGACAGCAGCCAGGGGGTTAAATATCACCCTATTAGAAGAAGTGAGCGAACTTGATGAAGTAGTTGTTATCGGCTACGGAACAATGCAGAAACGAGATGTTACCGGCTCCATTATATCAGTTAGAAGCGAAGATATCCTCAAGAAAACCCCAGTTAATATTTTCGATGCACTTCAAGGACAAAGCCCCGGGGTTCAAATTATTAGTGGATCAGGAGCTCCGGGAGAAGGCTCCTCTATACAAATCAGGGGAACCTCTACTTTCTCATCCGCCGGGGTGCAACCACTCTTTATCGTTGACGAGATGCCCGTGGAAAGTATCGACGACATCAACCCTAATGATATTGCCTCTATCGAAATATTAAAAGATGCGGCCTCTGCGGCAATATATGGATCCCGATCCGCCAACGGTGTCGTGATTATCACCACGAAGCAAGGGGAAAAAGCAATGCCAAAAGTAGAAGTAAGGTACACGGGAGGTATCGGTAGGCTAGCCCATAAAATGCCCCAGGCCAATCGCGAGGAGAGAAGGCTTTACGACCAGATACGAAGAGAGTACTTTATTGACGAGGGGATGTCCTCCAGTTTGATAAACGAGACCCATCACATTTGGAGGGACTCGCTAAACACTTTTTTCAACGTGGATAATGACTACCAAGACATGATTTACAAAACCGGGCAAAAACATGATATCTCTGCAACGGTAAGTGGTGCGGAGAACAAGCTCAGGTATTATGTGAGCAATGGTTTTTACCATGAGACAGGGCTTATCCCCACATCAAGTTACACGAGGATTAACGGTAGGGTAAATACAGACTATTTCGTCTCCAGTAAATTCCGGACAGGCAATAGACTATCGGTTTCATACCAAAAAAGAGAAAAAGTGAACGAGTCGCGTCTACAATCAAACATCCAGCGAAGAGCACCTTACTACAACACGCATTATGCCGATGGTTCTCTGGTTGGTTACACCGGGTATGTTAACCCTATCGCCCTGATTGAGCTTCCCGTAGATTTACAAGACAATTACACGATAAATTATTACCAGTACTACGATCTGAACTTAACACGGGATCTCAGGTTCAGGACCAATATCTCCGGAAACTTGTATATAACGAAACAACAGAGGTTTTCACCCAGTTTAATTACTGATGTTAACCAACGCGAGAACTCGGGAGAGTCGTTAAACTACATGTTTCCCAACTACCTTGCCGAGGGCTATTTCACGTACGTAAAAAAACGCAATGACCACAATCTCAACGGAGTTTTGGGGGTAAGTTATCAACGATGGAAAGAATCCAGAGAGATTATCGTGGGAAGAAACTCCTCTAACGACTATATATACACGATGAACTCCTTTGTTGCTAATTTAGACCTATCCAGAACAGGTACATGGATATCGGAACGTGCCTTGTCCTCTATCTACTCTCGTATTACCTATGACTACAAGAGCCGTTATTTGGTTGCCGCGAACTTACGGGCTGATGGTTCATCGCGTTTTGCAAAGAATTACAAGTGGGGTTATTTCCCTTCAATATCGCTTGGGTGGCGTTTCTCGGATGAAAAAATTCATGCGGTTTGCAGAAAGAGTACTCGACGATGCCAAGATTAGGGCGAGCTACGGGGTGACTGGTAACCAATCAATCGGGAACTATGATTACCTATACGCCTACACTCCTAATTTGGTTTACGATGGTATAGGAGGACTTGTACCCGCCAGGTTAGGAACAGATGATTTACGGTGGGAACAAATAGTACAGAAAAACCTTGGACTAGACCTCAGCTTCTTGGGTTCAAGAATAACTGCAACGGTAGATCTGTATGATAAAGTGACGGATGGGATTCTCTCGAATTTTCAAGTTGCCAAAGAATTAGGTTTTAATAGCGTGAGAAGAAATATTGGCACTGTAACAAACAGGGGAATAGAGATCGCTTTGTCTGGAGATATCATAAGGATGCGCAACTTTCGCTGGAACTCGGGGTTCAACATCTCGATTAACGACAACAAAATAAACAAACTCTCGGAGGGACGTCCTTACATTCAGAATGGTCTTTGGTTGATGAGCGAAGGGGGAAGTATAGGAGATTTAGTCGGGTTTAAATTTATTGATATTTTCCCTTATGATGAATCCAACGCTTTTACCCCCGACTGGAAACAGCTAAATCCGGTATTCGAGAATGGAATATTCCAAAGCTACACCCTAAACGGAGAGACCTACCATGGGGAAATCCTGCAAAAAAAACTACCTAACGGGATGCCATTTAGAGGTGGGGATATAAACTGGGAAGAGAACCCGGAAACAAGAAATGGTGTTATCGATTACGATGACAGGATGCTAATGGGTAATGCGTTGGCTACAACGACCGGTGGATTAAACACGAACTTAACATACAAAAATGTATCGCTCTTTTTCTCTTTTTATTTCTCGTTCGGCAATGACATATATAATTGGGCCGAGTATTTTAGAAACACCTTTAAACTCGTAGGAGCGACTCCTGCTCCAAATGTAATTCATAATATTTGGAGAAAGCAGGGTGATATAGCACTCTATCCAAGACCGTATGATGATGTTTACGAGAATTCCAGGTATGCTAACTCGTTCTACTTGGAGGATGGTTCGTTTATACGGTTAAAGGATATCAGGTTGAGTTACGATTTACCCTCTTCCATAACCGAAAAATTAAAAGTCACGGGGCTAAATATTTACGGTTATAGCCAGAACCTACTCACTTGGACAAATTACACTGGGCTTGATCCCGAGTTTACATCGTATGACCCTATTCAGATTGGTGAAGACAGGGGGCGGTATCCAAGACAACGAGAATTTGGTATAGGTCTCACTGTTAATTTTTAATATAAACGATATTATGACATATATTCAAAAATACCTTTCACGTGTTATATTACTAGCATTCGTATTCAGCTCCTGCAACTTAATCGATATAGACCCGATTAGCGAAATCCCCGAGAATGAAATGTGGGTAGAATCTAAGGATGCACGAGCCGGCGTAAATCAAATCTATGCGTTGTTCAGGACAGCCATGCGTAAAAATTATTACTTCTGGGGAGAGTTCCGATCCGACAACTTCACGCCCGGGAACACGTTAGCCACTGATCAACAAGATTTAATGTACAACTTACTTACAAGCTCCCACCCAAGTACCGAGTGGGCGAGTTTATACAGGGCTATAAATCAAGCTAATTTAGCTATAAAGTATTTACCCGGAACCGATATGGGCTCTGTTACGGAAAAAAATGATTTGATAGCTCAAAGCCACGCGATGAGAGCATTATGCTATTTTTATGCAATCAGAGTTTGGGGGGATGTTCCGCTATATACTGAGCCCAACGAACTTTACAGTGAAGCTCTTTACAAAGAGAGAATGGACGCAGATTACATCTTGAGAAA
>JBBACU010000056.1:0-10012 GCA_041656815.1 Proteiniphilum sp. | reverse complement strand
ATGAAATAGGCGGGATAGGATTTTTTGAGTTCCGAGGGGCTCTTTCCTGTCCGGGCCATGTGGGTGAGGAAGAGCGCGATCCCTGCCAAAGCGTCTCGTCCATGGTGCGAGGCGGGATAAATCACGCCTCCGTTCCCTTCGCCGCCAATCACGGCGTCCACCTCTTTCATCTTGGTCACCACGTTGACCTCTCCCACCGCCGCCGCGTGGTACTCGCCCCCGTGTTGGCGCGTGACATCCCTTAGCGCGCGGCTGGAGCTCAGGTTCGATACCGTGTTGCCGGGCGTGTGCCGTAGGACGTAATCTGCCACGGCTACCAAGGTGTACTCTTCGCCGAACGGCTCTCCGTCCTCGGTGTAAATGGCCAATCGATCCACGTCGGGATCCACCGCGAACCCCACGGTGGCCCGGGAGTCGCGAGTGAGCGATGCCAGCTCGGTGAGATGTTGGGGAAGCGGTTCGGGATCGTGTGAGAAGTTACCGTGGGGGGCGCAATGGAGCTTGAAAATCTCTTTCACCCCCAACGCGTAAAGCAACTCGGGGATAGCAATGCCGCCTACCGAGTTCACGCAGTCGATGGCCACGCGGAAGTTGGCCGCGCGGATCGCTTCGGCATCCACTAGCTCAAGTGACAAGATGCTATGTATATGTTCCTGGAGGTATTGTTTTCGCGTGATTTCCCCCAGTTCTTCCACGGGAGAGAAACTGAAATCTTCCCCGTCGGCGAGGGAAAGTATTCGTTCCCCCTCTTCGGCATTCAGGAATTCCCCGTGGCTGTTTAACAGCTTCAGCGCGTTCCACTGCTTGGGGTTATGGCTGGCCGTGATGATGATGCCTCCTTGGGCATCTTCTTTTACAACCGCTATCTCGGTGGTGGGCGTCGTGGCCATGCCGATATCGGTGACGTCGCACCCCATCCCTGTGAGGGTTCCGGTGATGATGCGGTGTACCATGTCGCCGGAGATGCGGGCGTCTCGCCCTACCACGATCCGGGGGTGTGCGGAGCGTGACGACTCTTTGATAAACGTGGCATACGCGGCCGTGAACTTCACGATATCAAGGGGTGTGAGGTTTTCGCCGATTGGCCCGCCAATCGTGCCTCGTATCCCCGATATGGATTTGATCAATGTCATAATGGGTTGTTTAATTGATTAGGGATAATGCCGCTCGCTCACGTATCGTGCATGGTGAGGGCTTGTTGACAATGGCGTCATGAGCGGTTACCGTTCGTGGTGCTCGAAACGATACTCCACGTGGTCGTAATATGTGGGTTGGTATTGCTGCCTGTCGTATGACGACCCCATCTCGAAGGGCACGATCATCTTTACTATCGCGTTATGGCCGATGATGGGTATGGGCACGGCCCATCCCGGGGTCGCGTAATAGCCGCTCGTGCTTGGATTAACAGACCCTCTGAAGACAACGGTTTGAGGGAACGGACTGAGATTTGGGTCCAAGTTGCTGAACGTGGTGGAGTCATTTGTCATGAAATAACTTAACCCCTTGAAACGTATGTAGATCTCTTCCCCTAGCGTTGCCTTCCGGGCATTCTCGCCGTAGTCCGCGATATGGTAGTACACCCCCGTGGTAGCGTCTTTGTAAAATTGATTATCCCGGAATATGCTATCTGCCGGGAATCGCTCCAAGACGGTGATATTATGTTGTGAAATAAACCGGTCGATAGCACGGGATTCGTCTTTTAAGCGATCGGCGTATGTCTTTTGATCCTTGCACGAAGCAAAAAGGATCAATAACACGGCAATAACAGCGGGGATAACACGCGAGGTTCTCATATAATATTCAATAAATATTGTTTTTATTTTTATGCAGCGACAAAGCCGATACAATTGCTCTAAGTTGAGTACAAAAGTACGTAATCCGTTTCAAAAAAACAGTACTCCTGCCCAAATAAACATTATCTATTCTTAAAAACGGGTTAAAGCCGCCCCCCGTGCCCCGGGTTTACCTGCCATTCCCTCGTCACGGCTCGTTAAAAGCCCTCTTTAACTTCTCCTCGTAGAGTTTAAGCCCTTCGGTATAAACAGTCACCGCCTCCTCGAAAGTGCCATAAAATTCGCCTCCCGACGCGTTGAGGTGGCCACCCCCGTTAAAGAATTCGGCGGCAAACTCGTTGCATGGGAACGATTTCTGGGAGCGAAACGAGAGCTTTATTAGCTCCTCGTCTTCCCGGATAAAGGTAGAGAAAATGATGTCTTTGATGCTAAGGGGGTAGTTCACGAACCCCTCGGTGTCGCCTTTGCTAAAGCGAAACTTGGATTGATCCTCCCGCGAGAGGTGGAGCAGGGCCGAGTGGAGCCCCGGGTATACCTCCATCCGTTGCGACAGTGTGAAGCCCAGCAGGCGGAAGCGCGCTTCGGAGTAATTGTGAAACACCTTGGAATAAACAGCATCCTTATCCACCCCCTTTCGTAGTAAAAGGCTGATGATCTCGTAGATCTCCGGGTTGCTCGAGTTGTAGGTGAACCCCCCCGTGTCGGTCATCATCCCGCAGTAGATGCATTCGGCCTCCCGCTTGGTGAGCTCGTTGTACTTCCCTGCTTGGTTCAGAAGCCGGAAAAGGAGCTCGCTGGTGGAGGAGATCTCGGGGTGCGAGACCACGATGTCGAACCCTTCCCCGGGAAAGAGGTGGTGGTCTATCAATATTTTGCGGGCGGTAGACTTCTCGAGGTGAGGCCCCATCTGTCCCACCCGTTTGAGGATGTTGTAGTCTAAACTGAAGATGAGGTCAGCCGAAGCAAGTATCCGTTGCCCCGCCGCGGGGTTGTATTCGTAGATCTCGATCTCGCCGGCACCCTCCATCCAGCGAAGGAAATAGGGGAACGAATTGGGGACGATTACCCGCGCGTTCTTTCCCTGACTCTTGAGGAAATGGTAGAGCGCCAGCGAAGCGCCCAGCGCGTCGCCATCGGGCGAAATGTGGGTGGTAATCACAACGTCACGCGCGTTGCGGATGGCATCCATCGTTTGTTCTACTTTTGATGACAATATGATGGGAGATAGGGAAGAGGTAGCATCTGTCATTTTCATGTACACGTTGAAATTAAGGGGCAAAAGTACTAAAAAATTACGGAATAAGCCCCTTGCAGGGAGACATCGTGCACTATTAGCCCCCGGGCGCTGCCCTCCTTTCGAAGCCGGGCGGCAGCATAGCGGGGGATAGAACTGTCCAAGACAACCATCCGGGGGGTGAACAGGCGTAACAGTTTTTCGAGGTCGAAACTCCCCTGCCCCGAGAGAATTAACACGTCTAACGGGAAGGGTGCTTCGGCGTGAAGTTGTTCCCATTCCCCATCGCGTAAACGAACGATGCTTTTTCGCGGATGAGGCACGAGGCCGTTGGATGGAAGTTCCGCGTGGTGCCGTCTTTTATTGGCGAAAAAACCAATTTCGCTCTTTGCCGGGGCGTTAAACACCACAAGCTTGGGTGGGGGGGAGGCGACCCATTGCTCGCGGATGGTGGAGACGAGAAACAACAACATGGCCGCCAGCGCGGTCAGGAGCGAGCGAGCCCGGGGCGAGACCAGAAATCGCGCGATCGGGTAAACAAACGCGAGAAGCAGAAATAGTTGGAAGAAAGTAAGGTACTTGTCGGTAAGTTGCGCGAACGGGAGTGTTTCGGTAATGTGCACAGCCCTTAAAATTACCTCGATCAATGTTTCCGGAGCCCAGCGGAAAGTAGATCCCAGCCAATCGGGTACCGCGAAAAGGGAGACGATGATCAGGGGAACCGAGGTGTAGATAACGAGCGAGAGAAGAGGGACCACGAATAGGTTCGCGATAAAAAAGTAGGTGGGGAAGCTGCCAAAATAGTACAGTACCAAAGGGAATAAACCTAGTTGGGCCGACAATGAAATAGTGGAGAGCTCCCATATGTACCGGGATATTTTCCCGTGCGGCATATGTAATCGCTTGATCTTGGGTTGGAAAAAGAGGATGGCGAACACCGCCGTGAAGCTCATCATGAAGCTCACGTCGTGCAAGCTGAATGGCCTGCAAAGAAGGAGGAAAAAGGCGGCTGCCGCCAAGGTGTTGTAGGTGAAGCCGGAGCGTCTGAAGGCCCTCCCCACGCAGTAAATGGTGAGCATGAAGGCGGCCCGTATCACCGGGGCGGACATTCCTGCAACCAGCGCGTAAGCCCACAGGGTGGTAATCACGAGAAACTGGCGTGCCGCGTAGCCCCGGCCATGCTTGCCCAAGAACGAAAAAAGAAAGTTGATGACCATGTAGATAACCCCCACGTGGAGCCCGCTTACTGCCAGCACGTGGGCCGTGCCTGATGCCCGGAATGCCGCTTGGAGGTCGTCAGAGAGGTACGCCTTGTAGCCGAGGGTGATGGCCGCGAGGAACGCGTGGGCGTCGGGTTCTAACCGGAACCCGCGATAGAAATCGAGCACCTTGCCCCGGCACCGCTGCGAGAGGGTGGAGAGGGTGATGTGCTGCTTGCCTGTTTTGCACCACTCCGTTTCCGGCACGTAGGCAGATCCGGCCATCCCTTTGATTTTCATGAAGCGGGCGTAGTCGAAATCATCCGGGTTCCCGAAGTTTTTAAAGGGTTGCAGCGCGGCACGGAAAAGCAGCTCGTCTCCCGGCACGAGCGAACGCGCCTCGTCGGTCTGCTGGAGGTAGAGGATCACCCTCTTTTTCACCGGGTAGAACGTTTTAACGTGGCAAGCAAGCGAACGGGGCTTTGTTTCCGGGATATCCACCAAGGTACCCGTGAAATAGCACGGCGCGGCCGGGAAATCGGGAGCCGTTTTTTTTTCTTCCTCGGCGTACCGGAGGGCGGCGAACGCGAAGAGAAAAAGAAAGAGGCCGGCGCCGAACAACCAGCGGGTGTTATACCGTTGCTTTTCCCCCACAAAATATGAAACAAGCATTGTCAGCAGGCCTGCCAAGCCCACGTGAAACGAGCGCGCGGCCTCCCACGGGAAGTACGTGGCCACCACGATACCCGTGATGACCGGAAGCAGAAGGCGTAAAAAGGGTGTCTTCCCGATAGAGGTGCTCATAATTGATAAGGCCAAAAAAACAAAAAAACCGATCCCGAGGTCTCGTGCGGGGATCCCGGTGGAGAGGGTTGTTTTGGGGCGGGCAGTAAACGGGCACGCCCTCGGAAGGGCGGTCGGCTAAAGCGCTTTCAGGCCGCGGATAGCTTCTTCGGGATCGTCGGAAGAAAACACGTAACTGCCGGCGACAAGCACGTCGGCACCGGCATCAACCAGCCTCTTGCCGGTCTCGAGGTTCACGCCGCCATCCACCTCGATAAGGGTCGATGCCCCTTGCCGCGTGATCATCTCTTTCAGCCGGGCTACCTTTTCCACGGAGTGTTCGATGAATTGCTGTCCACCGAAACCGGGGTTTACCGACATGAGTAGCACCATGTCAAGGTCGTTTAGGATATCCTCCAGCACCGATACCGGCGTGTGAGGGTTTAACGTTACGGCCGGTTTCATTCCCTTGGCGCGAATTTGCTGCACCACGCGATGCAGGTGGGGGCATGCTTCGTAATGCACGTTCATGAAGGTGGCGCCGGTAGCCGCTACCTCGTCAACAAACTTCTCCGGCCGCACGATCATCAGGTGGGTGTCGAGTGGCTTCCGGGTGACTTTTTTTAACAGGTCGGTCACGGCAAAGCCGAAGGAGATGTTTGGGACGAAAACGCCGTCCATGATATCCAAGTGAATCCAGTCCGCTTCACTGCGGTTCAGCATCTCGATGTCTCGCTCGAGGTTCAGGAAATCTGCCGCCAAGAGCGACGGCGCCACGATGGTGCTCATAGGTTTAATAGTTTCTGTCGCGTGATTGCTCGTTTATCCATGCCGGGCTCGTTCGATGGCCGCTTTTCGCGGGATCCCGGGGATTGTAATTCCAATTCCAAAGGTATGAAAAAACTTTGTCTCCCGGAAGTGAACCCGGCATGAAAAAGAGCACTTTTCGGAAAATGACACAGGTTCGACGTGCCGGCAGGCGGCACTTCGATGGGCACAGTCCATGAAAAAAAATCTAAAACGAACGCTTATACGCGCAATTTACATATCTTTGTATTAGATAGGACGCGCCTCGGCATAGCTCATAAATTAGACTATTCCCGCGTTCGGCAAAACGAGTAGACTCGTTCTGCCCTCTCTTAACGGAATAGTTCAAGCAAGCTTGGCTCTGCTCTCGGCTTTTGTTATCTTTGAATAAGATAGGATGCGCCTCGGCATATCTCAAGCAAGCTTGGCTCTGCTCTCGGCTTTCACTATCTTTGTATAAGTTTGATATTAAAAAAGAAGTGTATGAAGCGAATGATTTATTTATCGATATTATTGGGGGCGTTGTTGCTCTCCTGCCAGACAAATACCCGGTATACCATTCACGGAACGGTAGCCGATAAGGCATACGAAGGCACGAACGTCTACATGCAGCAAATGACTGACGACGCGATGGTGACAACGGATACAGCACACGTGATCAACGGCGCGTTTTCTTTTTCGGGTGTGGCCGACACGGCCGTGTTGCGCTTTATCGCGCTGGATGAGTCCATCGGGGCGCTCGAGGACACGAGGGTGCCGGTACTTGTCGAGCCGGGCAGGATCACGATCGAGTTCGACTCCGTCGCGACCGTGCGGGGAACAAGGGGCAACAACGCGTATGCCGACTTGAGGGAACAGCAACGTGAAATCAATGCCACCCTCCGCGAGGTAGTAGGGCGGTACAATAACGCCCGCCAGGCGGATACGCTTACCGACGCGATGGAGGCCGAGGTGCGCGGAGAGTACGACCGTATCCACGATCAACTGGTGGAACTAAACTTCGATTACGCGAAAAAGAACATGAGAAACGAGTTGGGGCGCCACCTGTTCGTGACCTCATACTCTATGTTTACCCCTGAACAGCAGCGGGAACTTCTCGCTCTTACCGACGATAACTTCAGGGCGCGAAAAAACGTGAACAGGATCATCCGGAGGTTGGATAACTTGGAGAACGTGGCTATCGGGAAGCCGTTTGTGGATTTGACACTGAATGATCCCGAGGGAAACGAGGTGTCGCTTTCCGACTACGCCGGGAAAGGGGAATATGTGTTGATCGATTTCTGGGCAGCGTGGTGCCCCCCGTGTCGCCGGGAGATGCCCAACGTGGCAGCCGCGTACGAGAAATATAAACCGAAAGGACTGGAGATCGTGGGGGTGTCGCTGGACCGAACCCGCGAAGAGTGGGTAAGCGGGTTGCGCGATATGAACATGACGTGGCCACAGATGTCCGACCTGAAATATTGGGAAAGCCCGGTGGTCGAGACCTACGCCATCCGAGGGATACCCCATACCGTGCTCTTGGATAAAGAAGGCACGATCATCGCGAAAGACCTCGCGGGGAGTGAACTCGACAAGAAACTGGCAGAACTGATGCCTTGATAGCTTATTGCATGTTAAATTCCTCCAAAGTTGGATAAATTTGAAGGCTTGGCACGTGAAATGGCTCCCTGTAATGGATTTATTTCTATTTTTGCACAAAGGATATTAACATGAGAGCAGCTAAAAAAGCGTCATTCATACTTTGGGGCGCGTTCCTTTTGCTTTTTTTCACGCTCCCGCTCGACGCGCAGAACGGAGCATTCACCGTGGTTATCGATCCAGGTCACGGGGGGAAGGATCCGGGGGCGGTGGGCGCCACCTCCCGGGAAAAAGACATCGTCTTGTCGGTCGGCCTCAAGCTGGGTAAACTGATCGAGGACAGCCACCCCGACGTGAAGGTGCTCTATACCCGTGACGAAGATCGGTTCGTGGCACTCAACCAACGGGCGGAAATCGCGAATAAAGCGAGGGCCGACCTGTTTATTTCTATCCATTGCAACGCGCTCGACCGGCGAAGAACATCGCCGCAGGGGGTAGAAACATTCGTCTTGGGGCTGCATCGCAGCAAGGATAACTTAGACGTGGCGAAAGCGGAAAACTCGGTGATTATGTACGAAGAGGACTACTCGGTGAAATACGAGGGGTTCAATCCCAACGAACCGGAGTCGTATATCATCTTCGAGTTCATGGCCAACGAGTTCTTGGGGCAGAGCGTGAATTTTGCCACCATGGTGCAAAATCAACTGGTGACGAACTCGAAACGAGTAAACAGGAACGTTCGCCAAGCAGGCTTCCTCGTGTTGAGAGAGGTGGCCATGCCCAGTGTCCTTATCGAGTTGGGATATATCAGCAACCGGCAGGAGGAGAACTACCTGAAAAGTGAAAGTGGCCAGCGGTCACTTGCTGCCTCTATCTATAACGGGTTCAAAGAGTATAAAAGAGAGCACGATAAGAAAAGTCACGTGTTTAGCGGGAACGGTACCTCGGCACCGGGAACTGTTACCGCGACGGCTCCATCGAATAGCTCCGGCGTGAAGGAGTACAAGATACAGTTCCTCTCCTCTTCCCGAGAGCATGGTAACGGCGCGTCGGCACTCAAGGGGTTGAGCCCCGTGGAGGTGTACCGTGAAGGGAACACCTATAAATATACCTACGGAAGCACGACCAGCCGCGAGGAGATCAACCGGTCGCTGCGAGAGGTGCGAAAAAAATTCAAAGATGCTTTCATCGTCGAGTTTGTCGAGGGACAGCGTGTGAAATAAATAATCAGCGTATGAAGAGTAACTTAAGCAGGCACGCGCTCATCGGGCTGGCATTCATTGCCAGCTTGGTCATGATTTACTTCGGAATTAACTTCCTGAAAGGAATAAATATATTCAAGCAGCAGAGGCAGTATTACGCGGTGTTCGACGATGTGTCGAAATTGCTCATCTCCTCCCCCGTATACGTGAAGGGGTACCAGGTGGGGCTAATTAACGAGATAAGAATGATCGAATCCGAACCCATGCGCTTCTTGGTAGGCATCAACCTGGAGAAAGAAATACCGATAACCGAGGGGAGTTCCTTGGAGTATGGCATCGATATGTTTGGCGCGTCCACGGCGAACCTGTTGATCGCACCTTCCGAGAAATACCTCGAGCCGGGCGACACGCTCATCGGCACAAGGGAAACGGGACTGATGGACGACGTCGCGGCCGTGATGCCGAAAGCGGACTCCATCTTGGCGCGCATCGATTCGGTACTCTACACGATTAACCGGTTAATGTCGAATCCTGTCTGGGAACAATCCATCACCGGCATGGGCAACACAATTCAACGATTGAACCAATCCAGCCAAAGCCTAAACCGGATGGTAGTAGCGCTGGAAAGCGACTTGCCCGAGATAAGCGGGAACCTGAAGTCGGTCTCCGGGGATATCAAAGAGATCACCAACGAGCTGAACCAAATGGATATGAAGAGCACCTTTGATTCCATTGACGAGACCGTGAACAACTTGAGGGCATTGACCGGCAAGATCAACAGCAACGATAACTCGCTGGGGTTACTGCTGAACGACACGAAACTTCACGATAGTTTAAACGTAACCATAGACGAAGCTGCCCGGCTGCTCGAAGATATACGCCTGAACCCGGATAGGTATTTAACCATCCGCCTGCGGCTGTTTTAAAGAAATAGACACTCCACGCGAAAAACTCCCTCGAAATCTCAAAATAGAATGGTTCTAAATAGGGAGTTCCCGTGGAATATCAAGGGAAGCCGTTGCTTGAATGAGATTAAGGAGGGAAAAGGGAATGCCCTTTTATTTTTCGATCGAGTTTATTGCTCTTTGGTAACTTGTTGTTAATCAGCGTGTGGCGAGTTTGTTAACGGCGTTAACACGTTTGTAACGAATTTGTTACGTGTATCCATTTGATAAATAGCATTTTTTTTGAACAAGAGGTCGAACCGGAATTTTTTCATTTTTTTTTCTCGTTTTTTTTTTGAAAATTTGTATTCCATTTGCCGGAGAGAAATGTCTAATTGAACTAATAGAACTACTTAGAACTAAATGAATAATAACTGTCGACATTTGTGGAACAACTGTCTGGAGGTCATTCGGGACAACATTCCCGAGCCGGCGTTCAACACGTGGTTTGCTCCCATTGTTCCATTAAATT